>JBDUAX010000670.1:0-1865 GCA_040004455.1 Gemmatimonadaceae bacterium | reverse complement strand
GGGGTGTTTGCCGCGCTCCGCCAACAATTTCTCGACGCGCAGCACTATCGCGACGAGCAGGGTGCCTACGCCAAGAACCCGCGCGGCATGACGCGCCCCGCCTTCGATCCATCACTTGAGGCACTGCAGCCGGTCATCAATGGCAAAGTGCCGGTCGTAATGTTTGCGAACACGCAGCGCGAAATCGAACGGGCGCTCGACCTGGCTAAGGAATTCGACCTCAAAACAATTATCGCCGGCGGCAGCGAAGCCAATCTTGTTTCCGCTCGTCTCAAGGCCGACAACGTGCCGGTCCTCCTCTCCACCAATTTTCCGCGCCGCACCGTCGCGCCTTCACCTGACGCGGACCCGGAACCAATTCGCGTGCTTCGCGAACGCGTTGAAGCGCCAAAAGTGCCGGGAGCATTGGCCAAAGACGGCGTGAAGTTCGCGCTTCAATCGGGGGGCGGTTCGGGACTGGCGGAATTCCAGGCCAACCTGCAACGCGCGGTCGAACAGGGGCTCTCAGTTGATGGAGCTATTCGCGCGCTCACCCTCACGCCGGCCGAGATTTTCGGCGTGAGTGATCGGCTGGGTTCAATCGAGGTTGGTAAAATCGCGAACCTCACGATTACCAAGGGCGATTTGGCCGAGCGCGGCTCGCGCGTTTCGCAACTGTTCGTTGATGGAAAGCCAGTCGCCATCCAGCAACCGGTTGCGGGGGGCCGTGGCGGCGCCGGTGGACGCGGCAATGCGGCTGGCGCTGCGGCAACTGCGGCATCGGGAGGCTGGACTGTGAATGTTACAATTGATGGCCTCGATTACGCCGTCACGCTGGCGTTACGACAGGAAGGGGAACGACTGACAGGTTCGCTGCAAGGCTCGCTCGGCACCGCCGAAATTGGTGGTGGCTCGATCGCCGCTGACAACACATTTCGATTCACTTCGGCAATCACGCTGAAAGAAGGCACTGAAGAAGCGACGTTCATTGGCAACGTTGATGGCAACTCGTTGCGTGGACGTCTGCAAATAGTTGGACACACGCCCGGCACATTTGCCGGCACCCGCCCAGACCGCACGCCGAGGCCGTGAGATGACTATGATGAAAACATTTTCTGCGCGCGTGACTGCGACGCTTTCACTTGCTGTGCTTACCGCCCCGTTTGCGGCTTTGTCAGCACAGGCAGCGGCGACGAAACCAGCACCAACCGCCGCCAAGCCTGCAGTGTCGACAATGCCCGCCAAACAACAAGCGCCCGTTACACTCATCAAGAACGCAACGGTGTTGACGGTTACAAAGGGCACATTGCAAAACACCGACGTGCTGTTGCGTAACGGCAAGATTGCGCAAATCGGCAAGAATATTGCGACTCCTGCTGGCGCCGTGGTCATCGATGCAACGGGCAAGTTCGTCATGCCCGGCATCATCGATCCGCATTCGCACATGGCGGTTGACGCGATTAACGAGGGATCGTTGTCCGTGACGTCGATGGTGCGCATCAGCGACGTGCTGAATCCAACGGCGCCAAATATTTATCGCGCGTTGGCTGGTGGCGTAACAACAATCAACGTGTTGCATGGTTCGGCGAATACAATAGGCGGACAGAACGCAACCGTGAAATTGAAATACGGCATGGACGTACCGGACATGATGTTTCCGGGTGCGCCACCGGGTATCAAGTTCGCGCTTGGTGAAAACGTAACGCAGAAAAACCGCAACACGGTGGTGGTGCAAGGACAGCCCGCCGCGCCGCGTCGTTATCCAACGTCGCGCATGGGACAGGAAGAAGTGTTGCGTGACGCGTTCACTCGCGCACGCGACTACAAAGCCACGTGGGAGGAATACAAGTCAAAGGTTGCAAAGGGTGATAAGAGTGTCATCTCTC
>JBDUAX010000669.1:0-1866 GCA_040004455.1 Gemmatimonadaceae bacterium | reverse complement strand
CCAACGCCGTGGTGATGTGAGAGCGAGCCGCCGCACTTGAGAATTTCGTCGCGCGCCGCTTGCTCAAGAACTGCGTAGGCTTCGACGGGATGCGCCGTGGTGCCGTGATGAACACCCAGATAGAAATACACCGCAACGCCGCTGTCGTAGAGTTGTGTGATACGTGCTGTGATGAACGGATTTCCTGGCAGTCCCAGTTTCGCGAATTCATCCAGCAAACGCTGCTTGACGCGAGTGATCAGGGTGCGAACGTCGCTCCACGATACTGACGTTTCGAAAGATTCTGCGAGAATACCAAAGCCCATGACGAAATCGCGAATGTACGCGATGCCAAACGTGAGCTGATATCCCTTTGCACCGTTTTCGGCGCCGGCATGTACGCCGCCGTATTTGCTGGCGAGCCGTTTCACCGTTGACTGCTGCGAAGCGACATCATCGCGCGGGCCTTCGTACAACAAAGTGCACGCGACCATCTTGTTGGGATCAAAGCCTTTTGCGCGCGTGATGAACCACTTCTCGATCTTGCGCTTGACGGCGGCCATTCCTTCGGCGCCGGGCTTGAGCGTCTGACTCAACTGAAACTGCATGTTGTCCACGAGTCGCACGCTGGCGGGAATTTTTCCGCTCTTCGTGAGATCGTGCAGAAAGTTGACGCCGTCTTCGAAGCTCTTGAACACAATGGCGTCGTGTTCTTCGGTTTCGGGCAACGGTTTGAGCTTGACGACTGCTTGCGTGATGATGCCAAAACGTCCTTCGGATCCCATGATCCAGCGACGCGGGTCGGCGCCAATGGAATCGCGCGGTACAACCGGTGTGCGTGAAACCAGGCCAGCACTCGTGATCACCTGCACATCAAGCAAAATGTCTTCGATGTTGCCGTAACGGTTTTTCTTCATGCCGCTGGCATGTGTCGCAATCCATCCGCCAAGCGTTGAGAACTCGTAGCTGTCAGGTTCATGTCCCATCGTGAACCCGTGCTCGGCCAATCCAGTGGCGAGATGACGTCCCACTGCGCCGGCTTCGATACACGCCGTTTGATTTTCGGGATCAATCCACAAAATACGGTTCATGCGCCGCATGTCGACCGAAACGATGGTGCGCGTTTCGCCTTCCGAGCAGCGCAACGCGTCAATCACGTTGGTGCCGCCACCGAATGCGACCAGGCACGCGTTGTGTTCGCTGGCGAATGCAACAAGTTGTTCGACTTCGCTGGCCGATTGCGGATACACAACAACGTCCGGCACGCGCGCCAAGCCGTCGTTACGGAGCGCGTAAATTTCTTCGACGGTGTGACCGTGCCCGTGACGCAAACGCACCAGCGCATCCAGCGAGATGGCCGTCGGGGCAATTACCGCGCGCAGTGCCTGCAGAAAAGATTCTGTCGCGCGACTGTCGGGGATCTGTGGCGGAAACGGTTTGCGTGGAATCGCCGCCTGCCGAAAATTCACACTCATCACATCGCTTACCCACGGCAGCAAACTGGGCAATTCCAGTCCGCTTAGTGCGTAACGTTTTCCTGTGAGCGTAACGCTGCCGTTGTCCAGCAGTTTGAACGAGGTATCGCGATAGCCCCAGGCGTCGTGCGCGAGTTGCGCATCGTCTTCAACCGGAAGGGCCGTGGGTACAATACGTTTGGCGTGCGAGTCGGTCATCACTCTCGATGTGCGCCCAAAGCCAGATCGGCCGTGGCGTCCTGTTCAACGCGTGGCGCGACTGCGATGCCCGGCACTAAGCGGCGAATCAAGCGCTCGCTCCGATCAAAGATGCGATAACGTTCAAACAAAGCGTTCCATGCTCCGACCGTGATGCAATAGTGCGTGTTGTAAGGACGCACATGGTGAATGTCGTGATGTGACTTCGACAAAA
>JBDUAX010000280.1:0-6219 GCA_040004455.1 Gemmatimonadaceae bacterium | reverse complement strand
TTGCGCCACAAAGTATCTCAATGCGTAGCCCGCTCCAGCCGATCGTGCACACCGGCCCAGGCGTCGCTGCGGGGCGGTCGTTGGATGGCGATCACCGAATAGCCTTCCGCATCGAGTTGGTGCAGAGTCGCGTACAAGGCGCGCGCGTAGGCGAGCGGGTCGCGCGGCATGCGAATGGCATGCACTTCGGAATCCAATGGCAACGACCAATCCAGCACGAGTGCGGCCAACGAAGCACTGGAATTGCGCGTGCGAAATTCACCGGTTGCGCGAACAATGGTTGCCACGTCGTCTGCATCAAATAACCAGGTGTCCGCGCGCGGTGCGTAATGACGTTCGGTACGCCCGGGCGACAAGCGCGCTTCACCTTCCGTATCGGTGTCATGCGGTGCAATGCGAACTTCACCGCCAAGCACACGCATTAACTGCTCGCGACTGATGGCACCTGGGCGCAGCAGTGTTGGAACGTCCGATGTCAAATCAATCACCGTGCTTTCGATGCCAACATCACATGGTCCGCCATTCAAAATCAGATCGACGCGATCGCCCAGACTATTCTGGACGTGCGCCGCTGTCGTGGGTGACAACTCGGTAAATCGATTCGCACTCGGCGCCGCAATTGGGCGGTTGAGCGCAGTGATCAATGCCAGCGCAACCGGATGTGACGGAACGCGAATTCCAACCGCGACCAGGCCTGCGGTAACGACGTCGGGAACGATGTCGCGCTTCGGTAGCACGAGAGTGAGCGGTCCCGGCCAGAATGCGCTCCCAAGTTTTTCCGCGTTGTCAGTCCAGGCAGTGGTGAGCTCGCGCGCGGCGTTGATGCTCGCAACGTGTGCAATAACCGGATTCCACGCGGGACGTCCTTTCGTTTCGAATATTTTGAGAACGGCCTGCGCATTGAGTGCGTCTGCGCCAAGTCCGTACACGGTTTCGGTAGGAAATGCGACGAGACCGCCGTTTTTCAGAATCTCCGCAGCACGCGCGATGATTTCACGTTCCGGCGCGTGTGCATCGACGTCAATCATTTTCCGGCGGACGGGTCTCCGGCAGATGAATTGCCAGTGTCGGAACTGTTTGAGTCATCATTCGGGTCTTCATTTGTCTCAACTGAGGAACTGAGAATCTCCTCGGCGCGCGGCGCGTCGACAGCGCGAACGGCCAGGCGCACGGGGTAGAGGAGGTGCAGCACGGGCAGCATGCCGCCGGCATCATCGCGCAAAACCACCGAGTCGATTTCGTTGGCTTCGAGCACGCTCTTGGCCACGATGGCTTCGAGCTCGTTCGTATACTTGCGAATGATCATCATGGTGTCGGCCATACAGCCAACATACAGCCCCATCCGTTCCACGCAACTGATGCGCGGGTTACACTTCGCTCTTCCCGAACACCAGGAATCGTGGCGGCAGCGATTGGCATTTACATCATCGTTGAACTGGAAGGCGCTGCCGGTCAACGAGTGCGCGAAATACAGGAAAAATACGATCCCAAGCTGGCGCGTCTGAATCCGCCGCATCTGACATTGGCTGGCTCGTCGGGAGTCGGGGCAATTCCGGCCGAAACGCCCATCGCCGATTTGCGCGCCGCGCTTGAGCCTATCGCGCGTACGACCGCGCCAATGTCACTTCCGTTGGGCTTGCCGCTGCGCTTCATGCAAACAGAAATCGTCGTTTTGCCCATGGATCCGCACGGGCCACTGCGCGCGCTGCACGAACGTATTGCCAGGAGTGGGCTGCAATTCAAGCCGGCGCGATTCAGTTTTACACCGCACATTACAATGAACTTTTTCCCGACGCTTACGCCCGCAGTTGAGCGCGAATTACTGGCAATACGTGTGAATGACCCGGCAATTGTGAACCGTTTTCAGGTGTATCTCACGCGCGATCCGCAACCGTCGAAAAAGTTGCTGGATCTTGAATTGACTGGTGTCGCGCCGCTGTAAATTCCGACGAACAATGGCGCGAATTACCTACAACATTGTTAGCGCGCTTCTGGACGAATAATTCCAAATGCAGCAGTGGCCTGCTTGAGTGCGAGCAACGCGGACGCCATGAACTCATACTCGAGTTGCAAATCAGAAAGCTTTTCTGCGTCGTGCTGTGTGAGTTGACGCGACGCTTTTTCGGCGATTGAGTGACGCCGGAGATATTCGCGCGCGGCCATCCACAACGTTGTGGCTTTCGACTGCACTTCGGGATTTTCGCTGATGGTATTCTTGCCGCAAATTTTCTCAAATGCTGCGACACATTCAGCGAGCGCGAGATCACAGGTGTCAACGAGCGCGTGCGCCGCTCGCAATTCATCATGGTCAACGCGCAAATCGTTCAGTCGCGACAGTCGCTCGTGCTGACGGCATGTTTCAACCGCAGTGCGCCCAAGCGAATCGGCAGAAGCAAGTGGACTTTGCGGCTCGGCGTGTTCATCCAGCAACGCCGTCGAAGAATTCCTGGCACTACGGGTTCCAGCCATGGGGCGAGATTACGGAAGAACTGCGGGGGTGTGGCCCAAGCATCTTCGCTTGGCCTGCGTAGCAGGCGCCAATCGGATCCAGACACGGTATGATCTAGCGGGGCTACAGGTCGAAACGGTAGTGGCGTCGACGAACCATTTGAAGACTTAATTTTCCATTCGTGTATGCGGGCAAGCTGCCAACTGAAAAGCGGGCTGACAACGAGCGTGGTCAGCAGTGCTAATTGCAACATCCCAAATACGACGGAGACGGAAACGTGAGCGACTATCAACATCTGCTGATTGAGACTTCGGCCGACGGTGTTCGCACGATCACATTGAATCGCCCGGACAAATTGAACGCGGTGAATCGTGTGCTGGCGAACGAATTGCCGAATGCTGTAGACCACGCGGCCGCGAGCGATGACGTGCGCGTCGTTGTGATCACGGGAGCGGGTCGCGGTTTTTGCGCCGGTCTCGATTTGAGCGAACCAGTGAAGCTCGATACTTCGACGTTGGTTGCGCGATTGGATCCCGAGTTGTGGGTTGGGAAATGGGTGAAGGCAATTGCGCACTGCGAGAAGCCGGTAATTGCAGCGGTGAACGGACCAGCAGCGGGCGCGGGATTCGGACTGGCGTTGGCGTGCGATATTCGAGTGATCGCGGCGAGCGCGAAGATCAGTGCCGGATACGTTCGCCGCGGATTATCTCCGGACGCTGGCGTGTCGTATTGGTTGCCGAGGTTGGTTGGTCATACCCGGGCGATGGACATTGTAATGACGGGTCGCGACGTCGACAGTGACGAGGCGTTTCGTATTGGCATTGCCACGAGTGTTGTTGCGGATGATGCGTTGGCGGCGACGGTCGGAGTGTTAGCGTCGAGAATGGCGGCGGGGCCACCAGTGGCGATGGCGTTGAGCAAGCGGCTCATGATGGAGAGTTCGACGGCCACGATGGAGCAGCAGTTGAGGAAGGAAGTGGTGAGTATCAAGACGTGTTTTGCGACAGCGGATGTGCAGGAGGCGATCGCGGCGTTTATGGGGAAGAGGGCGCCGAAGTTCACGGGGCGATGAGGCGCGTGCGAGCGCAGGGTGGTGACGATGCCAAAACGAATCACGTTTGCGATTGTTGAGAGCCGAAACGTTTGACGTTTAGGTTTTACGTTTGACGTGACACGCATTTCGATGATCGACGTCTACTGCTGAAACGTTGGTCGTGCTGGTTTTACGTTTTACGTAATACGCCAGGGCCGTTAACACGTGACACGTGAACGTTGACACGTGGACAGAGGGCTTGTTCAACTACTGGGGATGTCGTGGTTTGTTTGAGGGTGCTGGCGCGTCGCGCGGAAAATTCTTCCGGAAAAAGCATTCAGCTTGCAAATGAAACGAGCCAACGCGGCTTTGCCGTGTTGGCTCGAACAACATTTGATGTTGCGGTTATCACGTTCAGAACGAACTACGACGAATTTTTTCGCACACACGGGATTCCTGGCAACGTGTACACGTTCACGCGTCACGTGTTAACGGCCCTTGCGTGTCACGTCATACGTGCAACCAGGGCGTCAAGCGCCAGTTATTGCAGAATACAGAATTCAAGAATGCACAATGCGCCTATCAGGTAAGCAACGTACTCAACTCTCCAATCCGTACCCCCCCGCACTCTCCCTCGGGTTATACCGAAAGTTACTCGGCAGCTGATTCAACAATGGTCCCATCTCCGCCGCCCGATCCAACGGCGTAACAAACGTCAATCCGTTCATCGCAACCACCAGCATCCCCGACACACCGTACAACACAACGCACCCATTCTCGGCGTGCACAATGTTCCCCGATGCATCGATGCAGTGGGCCGCGCCCTTGACACCATTTCCCGTATCATCCAAATCGCGAACGCGACGCAGTGATGCCCACGTTCCCACGTCATCCCAACCGAATTCTGCGGGCAACACCACAACTTTCCGGCTGCGTTCCAACAGTCCGCGATCAATTGAAACCGACGTAACTAATTCCGAAAATTGCATCATATCGCCTGCCGCAAGCGCGCCCAGCCCGTGTCGCAACTCCGCGGTGTGCGATACGATTTCGTCGAGCACCGTGCGCGCCTGCCACACGAAAATTCCAGTATTCCAGAGTGCGCCCTCGGCAATCAGCGTGTCCGCTAAATGCGCCGATGGTTTTTCGACGAAGTGCTGCACTTTGCATGCGCCTCCTTCGTCGATGCCAACGTTTTTGTTCAGTCGCTCTCCAGCATGCAGATAACCGAACTGCGGTTCCGATCGCGTTGGTGAAGCGCCGATAACGACAAGATATTCGTCGCTTGATGCGATGCCGGCCGCTTCGCGCAACGTGTCGCGAAAGCGATCGGGATACGCAACCGCAAGATCGGCGTGCAAGGCGCAGAAGACAGCTTTTGGTCCGGCACGTTTTTCAATTTCGGTTGCACCCCATGCGAGCGCGGCGGCGGTGCCGAGTGGGCGGGGTTCTACCAGCATGTTCGCTATCGGTACTTCGGGAATTGCGCTGTGCAACGCATCGACAATATCAGCGCTCGTTACAACCAGCACGCGATCGGCGGGAATGAGCGGCTGCAATCGCGCGATTGTGTCGGCGATGAGGGGACGTTCGTTCACCAGCGCGAGCAATTGCTTGGGACGCGCGGGTGTTGAGAGTGGCCAGAAGCGCGTACCAATTCCGCCGGCGAATACAACGGCCCACAGCGCAACGGAAACGTCCTTCGAAGTTTGCGCTTGCGGTTCAACTTCGGGGAGCACGTCGACAATGGGTGGCGTTGCCATTTCCACCGTCACGCTTGCAATTCCGCCGCCTGAGTTGTTCGCACCTGAGTTGCCCACTCCCCTGTCACTCGTGGTGTCGGAGTTGGTGTGGGCTTCGGTGGCTGCTCGCGTTCTCATTCGCGCAGTATACAAGGTTGATACATGACGCGGGGCATCGGCGCAGATGCCGTTCCGGTGCCAAAAGGCACTGGCGCTATGTGGTTCTCTCCGCCATGCTCTTGTCGTTACTCCCGCTCACTCCACAGTGCGGATGATCTCTCCCCAGTTTCCCACTCTCATGGCCACATCTCCCTCGCTCAAACCCGGGCGTTCCGGCGCCGGCGCGAAAATCGATAACGTTTCCAAGCGCAAAGCACCCGTCATTCCTTTGGTGATTGGCCTGATTGTGGTGATCGCGATTGGCGCGTTCCTGATGAACGATCCGAACAAGGAAGAGCGCGAGTTTGGCAAGTCGGTAGAGAGTACCGACGCCCGCGCCCAGAGTTCGGCGCGTGGGCAGCGTGGTGCATTGACACTCGCTGATTCGACGAATGTAAAGCTGGGGCCGGAAACGACCGTCAAAATTCCACCCGGATTCAACGCCCAGGTGCACGGAGTCCTCGTACTCGGCGCCGTGTCATTGTCGATTAAGCCGATCACCGGTGAGAAGGCGTTGGCGTTCCGTGTGCGCGCAAAGAAAGTCAGCGTTGCCTCAAAGGGAGGCACACTGCTCGTACGCGCGTACGAAGACGATCCGACGGTTTACGTGATGGCGAAGGAAGGCGACGTGACCGTTCGTCCGAACGTTGATGAGAAGGAGGCCAAGCCGCTCACCGCCGGTCAGGCGATGTCGATTGACGCCAACGGCGCCACGAAAATGTTGTCGGCCGAAGAAACCGCGGGTGCATTTTCGTGGGTTGATGGCAACTACACGTTGAATGCGGTGCCACTGAGTGGCGTGCTGCCCGTGCTGCAACGCTGGTACAACACGCAGG
>JBDUAX010000668.1:0-1881 GCA_040004455.1 Gemmatimonadaceae bacterium | reverse complement strand
TTGTCACGTCGTGCCCGCACTGCTTCCACCAAATGGGCAGCGAGTTCCCGGATTTGGGCGGGCACTACGAAGTCATTCACCATTCGCAGTACATCGAGCGTTTGCTTGAGAAGAATCTCGTGCCGCTCAGCACCGAACATGGCAAGCAAATCACAATGGCGTACCATGACTCATGCTATTTGGGTCGCTACAACGATGTGTACGATGCGCCGCGCACCACGCTGCGTCGTGCGTTGCCGGTTGTGAATCTCGTTGAGCCAGTTCGTACAAAGAGCCGCGGTTTGTGCTGCGGCGCAGGCGGTGGTCGCATGTGGATGGAAGAAACCGCGGGCAAGCGTATCAACGTCGAACGCACCGAAGAATTGCTCGCGACTGGAGCCGATCAGATTGCCGTCGCGTGTCCGTTCTGCATGACGATGATTGCAGACGGCGTGAGCGGCGCTGGCAGTCAGGTACCGGTGTTGGATATTGCGGAAGTTGTGTCGGCGCGGCTGGTGGGTGCTGCAATAAACTAGAAGGGGTTCGTTGATGAGCGCGATAATTTTCACCATCGGACATTCAACGCGGACCATCGACGAATTCATTGCGTTGCTGCGACAGGTCGATGTGACGCTGCTTGTTGACGTACGGTCGATACCGCGCTCACGCGCAATGCCTCAGTTCAATGGCGATGCTCTGCCAGGCTCTCTGGCAACGGAGGGCATCGGCTATCTGCATATTCCGACCCTTGGTGGACGCCGACATCGCCGCGCGGGGTCGCCGCCTTCGATGAACGGCTACTGGCAAGTGATGGCATTTCGCAACTACGCAGATTACGCCGAAACCACGCCGTTCCGTGAAGGGCTCGACACTCTTCTCGAACATGCGCGCTTGCACCGCTGCGCCATCATGTGCGCCGAAGCAGTCTGGTGGCGTTGTCACCGCCGTATCATTGCCGATTATCTGTTGGCTCGCGGTGTTCTGGTGAGCCACATACTCGGACTCGGCCAGGTGGTACCGGCGACGCTCACTCCCGGAGCGCAAGTCCAGGCAGACTGTAGGTTACGTTATCCAATAGCGAACAACGTTTCCCCTAATAACGCAATTCGCTGAGGCAAACTTCCGTCAAGGAACAACATGTCTTCAATGAACCGAGTTCTCGACGGCGATGTGCTGGTTCATCACCTCACGCAGGACGAGCGGATGCTCGATCGCGAGCTCCTCGCGCGACACGGTCGCACGGGGCGAACGCTGGTGAAGGACGGACCACTGCGCCTCACGATAATGGGGCTCGCACCGGCCGGCGTACTGCCGTCACATCATACCGATGCACCGGTCACAATTCATCTGCTCGAAGGCGAAGTCACGTTTACTGCGCTCGGTAAGGAGTATGCGCTTACGGCCGGAGACGTCCTTGTCTTCGCCGCCGGTGTCGAGCACTCAGCGCACTCGGCGACTGGAGGACTTTTTCTGCTCACGATTGTGTATCTTGGTGAGAGCTCCACGTCGGGCGATATCGCTGCCAAACATTGAACAGGCTGTTGACGGCAAGCCGGTTAGCGTTACGTCGTTTGGCTATGCCCGCACTAGTCGAAACCGTCGAATCGTTTGCCGAATTTTCGGCCCGTCCTCATACGGAAATTCTTCGCGTGATGTTACGCGCAATCCATGCACGGTCGCTTGCTCCAGGAACGCATCGAGTCCTGAACGACCCGGGTCGGTAATCCACGCTTCGCCGTCGGGTTTGAGCGTCGCCGCAATTGCGGCGGCCACCAGCGTCCCGTATTGACGTTCGTATAAAACGTCGGCCGCAATCACGACATCGAATTGGCCAAGATCCGCGGGTAATGCGCGCCAATCAACCATGCGCACGTTGGGTTCTTTGCCGTTTACGCGCGCTGA
>JBDUAX010000279.1:0-6238 GCA_040004455.1 Gemmatimonadaceae bacterium | reverse complement strand
AACTTCGAAATTGCAACCAACTGACGCGTCCACCGCATTAGCGCGAACACAATGACCACGCTGAGCGCTGCGAAAATCCAGCGCGAAGCCGGTCCGAGATTGAAACCGAATGCGGCACCCGGATTGTACGCGAGCGTAAAGCGAACGTATTCACCGATAATGTTGTGCGGCACGTGACGCGGCATCAAATGCGAAACGGCCAGTGACTTCGTCGCAATATCAAGCGCCACGACCAACGCAATAATTCCCCAGAAAATTACTGGAGACGTCGGTGACGATGCGATGGCGACCGATACATTGCGCACCGAATCGCGCTCGGAATTTTCCGCTGCAGTTGATGCCGACATGTTCAATATTTGGTCATGTTGTTGGCGTCGGCTGCGCGACGGATTTGCGATCCTCGCCCCACAGCACCCACGCAAGTAAAAACGCTCCGCCACTCACGGCCATGTCTGCCACGTTGAACGTTGGCCAGCGATGATCACCAAAGCCAACGTCGATGAAATCAACGACACCAAGATCGGTGCGAATGCGATCAAGCAGATTACCAATCGCTCCGGCGGTGACCATGGTGACCGCGATCAGCCGCAAGCGATCGCTCACGTTCGTTTGCTTGTACAAACGCCACAAAATGAGTAACGCGCACCCGGTAAGCACCATGAAAATCCAGCGCGAATACGAACCCAGATACAAACCGAACGCCGCGCCCGGATTGTAAACAAGCGCGAATCGCACACCATTACCGAGCACCGCTTGCGGCATTCCCGATGGTGCGAGCAACGTGACCGCAAGCGTTTTGGTAATGATGTCAACCACCACTACACACAGCAGAACAGGCCAGAAGATGACCGCCTTCATCCGGCCTTTTTCGATTCTTCTTCGCGCGTCTTGCACGCATAGCAGTAACGCGCATGCGGCAGGGCGTCGAGCCGTTCAAACGCGATGTCTTCGCCGCACTGGTGACACTTGCCGAACTTCTCAGGCTGACGATACAAACGACGCAACGCCTGGTCGATGTGCCACAGAAAACGACCCTCCTGCGACGCAAACAGGAATGCCTTCTCGCGCTCCATGGCATCCGTGCCCTGATCGGCCATGTGAAACGAATACGCACTGGTATCGGTCTCAGACGCCTCGGCGTTCGGACCAAACGTGTCGCCGTGATGCCCCAATTCCTTGATTACACGCCGGCGCTCTTCCATGAGGCGCTTTTCAAAATGCGTCAGCAGCTTCTTGGACATCGCCTTCGGTTTCTTTGCAGCAGGTGTTCCGGTCATCAGGATTTTTCCTTTCTGAGCGCGAGTCGTAACGGGCGTCCTTCAACATCCGTCACTTGAGTTGCCGTCCACGAACCAGAGTTACCGTCAGCGGTCTCGCCATCTCGAAACGGCGAGCCCGAATCCTCTCCCAGCAGCACGCGCACTGCCAGGGTTTCCTCCATCACGCGGTCGCGATGCACTGCTACCGCACCCTCTACTTCTTCGTCACTGTCCACGACAACAGTGATGCGGTCACTTACGTCAAGCTGCGCTTCTTTGCGCAAGCGCTGAACGCGGCTGATGATCTCGCGAGACAAACCCTCAGCACGAAGTTCGGGCGTAATGCTAGTGTCTAACGCCACCCCGTACCCGCCCTCTTCCTGCACGACGGCATCCCCCGACGCGCGGCGAATGATCGTGAGATCGTCGGGCTCAATCATACGCGACGCGCCGGCAACCTCGATGGTTACACTGCCACTGCCGGCAAGGGTTCGAAGTTCCACAACGCCGAGCTGATTAACGGCTTCTGCTACCAACGGCGTTTCCTTGCCGAACTTCTTACCCAGCGCACGGAAATTCGCCTTGCCTTCGAGGCTGACCAATCCATCGGTGCTCTGAACAAATTCCACGCGCTTCACGTTGAGCTCGGCCGCCAAAAGAGCGGAGAGAGCCATCGCCATGGTCGGGTCATCGGGAACGACACACTGCAGCAGCGGAAGCGGTTGGCGAACCTTCACGTTGGCCGCGTCCCGAGCAGCGTGCGCCAGAGTGGCCAAACGACGAATGTCTTCCACCCCCTGCTCCAATACGTCGTCTTCAGGACTCGGGATCTCTCGCACATACGACGCCAGGTGCACGGACTCCCCCGTTAACGAACGATGCACGATATCGCTCAGGAACGGCGAGAACGGCGCCAGCAAGCGGCAAACTACCGAGAGCACTTCATGAAGTGTCGCGAATGCCGCGCGATTATCCGCATCGGTTACATCGTAGAAGCGCGAACGTGACAAACGCACATACCACTTCGACACGTCGTCATCGACAAACTGCATCAGGCGTCGCGCCGCGAGAGTCGCGTCGTATTGTGTGAGGAATAAGTCCACTTCACGCTCAACCTTGCTCAAGCGCGACAGAATCCAACGGTCGAGCAGAGACCGTTCCGCTACCGGCGGATTGTGGTCACCCGGTTCCCAACCAAAGTTCGCGTACTGCGCAAAGATGCCGCTGTACACGTTTTTCAATGTCAGCAAAAAGCGCCCAGCGATTTCGCGTACAGCGTTGTCGTCGTAGCGACGCGGCAACCACACCTGGCTCGATGCCACAACAAACAAGCGCGCGGCATCAGCGCCGTGTTTTTGCATCACACTCCACGGATCTACGATGTTGCCTTTGCTCTTGGACATCTTCTGTCCGTTCGCGTCAAGCAACATGTCGTTCACGACCACACTCTTGAACGGCGCTGCGCGATCGTTGGAGTTGTGCGGCAACGCGTCGCCCAAACCTGTTGCAATTGCGAGCAACGAGTAGAACCAACCGCGCGTTTGATCGACACCTTCTGCGATAAAGTCCGCTGGAAATTGCGCCGCAACCTTGTCGTGATTTTCAAACGGGTAATGCCACTGCGCAAATGGCATCGAACCGGAGTCAAACCACGCGTCGATAACCTGTGGCACGCGGCGCATGGTGCCACTGCCACTCGCAGCAGGCCATGTGTACTCGTCGATGAACGGCTTGTGCGGATCGAAATCGGCCGGCAACTCGCGACCGACATGTTTTGCAAGTTCGGCATAACTGCCGATGACGATCATTTCTGATTCGTCTTCGTCATTTATCCAAACCGGAAGGGGCGTGCCCCAATAACGATCGCGCGAAATGGCCCAGTCGACGTTGTTCGCCAACCATTCGCCAAAACGCCCGGAGCCCGTTTCAGCTGGATGCCAATCAACACGCGCGTTGCGTTCCATCATGTCGTCTTTCACGGCCGTCGTTTTGACAAACCACGAACCGCGCGCGTAGTACAACAACGGCGTGCTGCAACGCCAGCAATGCGGATACGAGTGCGTGAACTTGCCACTCCTCCACAAAATGCCGCGCTCTTTCAAATCTGCTTCAATTACCGGATTCGCATCTTTGAACCACATTCCGCCAACATGCGGCACATCAGCTTTGAAGTGTCCGTCGGCGCCAACCGGTTGCAATAGCTCCAAACCATGACGTTGTCCGGCCGCGTAATCGTCTGCGCCAAACGCAGGCGACATGTGCACGACACCGGTGCCATCATCACCAGAAACAAATCGTTCCGGGATGATTTTTCCGCGCCCGTACTCAACTGGCAGCCAATCCAACGGCCGCGCATAATGACCACCCGCCAACTCCGCGCCTTTCGCACGTGTGATAATCGTCCAACGATCACTCCAATCAGCGCCGAGAACTGCGGCCAAGCGCGATTCCGCGAGGAAAAGCGTGCGCGCATCGCCTCCCGTGCGACGGACTTCCACATAATCGAAATCGTCGTGAACCGCGACACCAACGTTCGACAGCAACGTCCACGGGGTCGTGGTCCACACAAGGATCTGTCGCTTGAGTTCTCCATCCAACAAACCGCGTGCCGCGGCATTCACACGTTCGCCATCGGTCAATCCGTGCCCAATTGCGATTATGTCGGTATCGAGAACAAACGCAACGTACACACTCGGGTCTTCAACGTCTTCGTAACCCTGCGCCACTTCGTGGCTCGACAACGTCGTGCCGCAGCGCGCGCAATACGGAAGAATTTTATGGCCACGTACAAGCATGCCCTTTTTGTGCAGCGTGCTCAGTGCCCACCAAACACTCTCGACGTAGTGGTTGGCGTACGTGACGTACGGATCATCGTAATCCAACCAATACGCGATACGCTCCGACATCTGCTGCCAGTCGGTGCGATACTTCCACACATTCTCTCGGCAGCGCCGATTGAACTCCGCAACGCCAATCTCTTCGATGAGCTGCTTACCACCGAGCGCTTCCGGCTCGAATGTCGCTGGGTCGAATACAACGCCGGAACGTTTCGCCTGCTCGGTCGCCTTTTGCAGGTCGCGCGCGCGTTTTTCACGCTGCAATTCCTTCTCGACTTCGATTTCCACCGGCAAGCCGTGCGTATCCCAGCCGGCTTTGCGCATGACTAAATGTCCCTGCATCGCACGGTGACGGCAGAACAAATCTTTGACTGTTCGCGCAAACACGTGATGAATGCCAGGCTTTCCGTTCGCAGTCGGCGGGCCTTCAAAAAACACGTATGGCTTCGCACCAGCGCGCGCAGCAATGGTGCGCTCAAAGAGTTTCTCTTCGCGCCACTGTGCTAAAACACGCTGCTCCATCGCATCGGCCGACTCATCTGCCGCCAACAACGGGAAACGATCTTTTTTCAACGAGCTTGTTTCACTCACAAACGCTCCAACACGCCGCGAACCACCGCCGCTAACTTCGGCTCGGCCGCGCGCGCAACTTTGATTATGTCTTCGATGCTGGCCGTTGCGAGTGCATCCGGCAAACACTGATCAGTGATGATGGAAAGTCCAAGTACGCGCATGCCACTATGCCGGGCCACGATGACCTCGGGCACGGTTGACATACCAACAACGTCGGCGCCGATGATGCGCAAAAAACGATACTCAGCCCGCGTCTCCAAATTCGGCCCCTGTACCGCTGCGTACACCCCTTCGCGCAACATCACACCGTTTGCGAGTGCAACTTCCCGCGCAATGCTGCGCAAGCCTGCATCGTACGCGGCCGACATATCCGGAAAGCGAACGCCCATTGTGTCGTCGTTCGGACCAATGAGCGGGTTGTCACCCAGCAAGTTGATGTGATCCGCAATTAACATCAGGTCACCCGCTGCCCACAGCGGATTCATACAGCCGCACGCGTTGCTCACCACCAGCGTTTCTGCGCCCAGTGAATGCAACACCCGAACGGGAAACGTTACCTGTTGCAGCGAGTAGCCTTCGTAGCGATGAAAGCGCCCTTGCATTGCAATGACAGTTTTCCCTGCGAGCTTGCCGCACAATAACCGCCCGCTGTGTGATTCAACTGTCGACAACGGAAAATTCGGCAAGTCGCTGTAGTTGATTGCCGCTTGTATTTCCATCTGCTCGGCCAGCCCACCTAACCCCGTGCCGAGGATGACTGCGGCATCAACTGGCGCGGAGAATCGCGCGCGTACTGCTTGTGCGCAGGCTTCAACACGTTCTCGCGCATGCAAACCCAACGCAGGATTCGCGAGCGCAACGGCCTTGTGTTCCTGCGTGTATTGCAGCGAGGGAAATGACTGCGGCGTTTTCGGACCGGGAGACGACATGGTTACTCGCTCTCCATCACGTCGAGCCACGACGGCGTTGGTATGGACGGGCGCGACGGCGGAAGCGGCGCGGGCTTGTTCACGATCGCACCGGGATCAGCGGCCCTTTCGTTTTTCGTTTCGCGCTGAATTTCGCGAACGGGTTCACGCACGGTTTCGCGAGTATTCGCGGGCGTGGTGAATTCACGTACACCGTCACGCGAAGGTTCGCGAGGTGTGTCACGACGTGAATCGCGCGCAGACTCGGCAGCGGAGACGTTGATCCCTGGCGGAGGTGGCACTGAGTCGGAAGTATCAAGCTCGTGCACCTGCCGTTCCATCAAGTTGCGCAGTTGCTGGATGTAGCTGCGACGATTGCGCCAGAGTTGTTGCAGTTCGTCTTCGGCACGGCGGATTTCCCCGCGCAACGATTCGAGCGAACGTTCGGCTTCACCTTGCGCCTCGCGGATGATCAGTTGCGCTTCACGCTGCGCCTGCTCGCGAATTTCTCCACGCAACTGCTGCGCGCTGATCAGCGCGTCATTCAACGCCTTGTCGCGCTCGCGAAAGGCCCGGAGCTGTTCGTGAAAGTTGCGCGCCTTGGCCTCAAGCTCCTGGTTTGAGCGCGACAGGCGCTCGAGCTCTTCCGCAACTTGATCGC
>JBDUAX010000278.1:0-6248 GCA_040004455.1 Gemmatimonadaceae bacterium | reverse complement strand
GTGTTTCAGTATGTCGCGTGACTAGTTGTAGTTTGTGTCGGAAAGGTCTATTCACTATCGCCCTCAGTCAACCGCAGATATGCGTTCTCTTGTGATGCGCTCAGCGCTGTCTCCCTCTTTATTCGGCATCGTGCTATTTGCGAGTGCCTGCCAGGGCACTGGCGGCGATAAAGTCAGGCACACGTTGATCGATTCGCGAGACACGTATGATCCGCGCTCGCTCGACCCCGCCCTCTCAACCGATGTTCCGACCGGACGCGCTGTCTCCTATCTGTTCGACGGTTTGACACGCTTCGCGACCGATGGAGCACTCGAGCCGGGACTGGCAACGCGCTGGGACATCTCGCCGGATGGATTGCAATACACCTTTCATTTGCGATCTGGTGTGAAATTCCACGATGGCAAGCCATTCGTGGCACGCCAGGTCGTTTCGTCGTTTCGGCGAGTGCTCGATCCCGCGTCGCATGGTGGTCGCGGACAGCCACTGTTCGCTATTCAGGGTGCGCGCGCGTTTGCGGATGGAAAAGGCACCACATTGGGAATTGCTGCGCTCAACGATAGCACGGTGGAAATCACCCTCGAATCGCCGCAGGCGACGTTTCTCAAGATGCTTGCATTGCCCGTAGCATCGGTCGTGCCCGATTCAATCGGCGCTGACTTTGGACAGCATCCAATCGGCACGGGACCCTGGCGACTGGTCGAGTGGAAGCACGACGATTACGTGAAGTTTGCGAAAAGCGCCGACTACTTTGGCGGGGCTCCGAAATTTGATACGCTGGTAGCGCGGATTATTCCCGAGCCCACGACGGCCGTTGCTGAATTTGAGAGCGGCGCAATTGATGTGCTGTACGTACCGGAAGATCAAACGAAAGACTGGGAATCAAACGCTGACAAGAAAGCGCGCTTGCAGAGCGCACCGGCGCTGCGGCTTTGGTACATGGGAATCAACGTCACGCGTGGTCCGTTGAAAGATGTGCGTGTTCGCCGCGCCATTGCGCAGGCCATTGATACCAGGATGCTGCTTAAACAATTGTTGAACAATCGTGGTCGCGTGGCAGCGGGCGTCATTCCGCCGGCGCTTGACGGCGCTGATACTTCGCGCAAGGCGCTGGCCTACGATACAATTGCGGCGCGCACGCTGATGGTTGAAGCTGGATTTCCAAACGGTATCGATCTCGAATTGTGGAGCTCGCAAACGCCACCGTTTCCCCGAATGGCAGAAGCAATTCAAGCCTATCTCAAGGCCGCAAACATTCGCGTAAAACTTGTGCAGCGTGACGCATCGACCATGCGTGCCGCAGCGCGCGCCGGACAAACTGATCTCGTGGTGAAAGACTGGTTCGCTGATTATCCCGATGCCGAAAACTTCCTCTATCCGTTGCTGCATTCCGCGAGCAAAGGGGTTGGTGGCAACGTCTCGTTTTATTCGAATTCGGAATTCGACAAGCTCGTGAATCAGTCGCGCATGGAAACAGACGCCCTGAAGCGAGCCGCACTGTATCGACAGGCTGACAGTCTCGCGTACGCCGAGATGGGCCTCATGCCGCTGTTTTTCTACAACGACTTGTTCGCTATTCAACCATGGGTTACCGGGTTCAAGGTGCCGGTAATTTTTACGGGCCAACGTTGGACGTCCGTGACTGTTGGAGCTGCGAAGCCGTAACACTTTGCTGACCTTTCTCAGTCGTCGTTTGCTGCTTGCAATTCCAACACTTTTCGGAGTGCTGGTTGTCGTTTTCATGCTGCTGTATGTCGCCCCGGGCGACCCGGTGCAGGCGATGGTCGGAGAGAGCGCCGACAGTGCGACCATTGCGCGCTTGCGCCACGATTTGCGACTCGACGCGCCGTTGTCCACGCAGTTCGCGCATTACGTTGGCGGAATTGCAAAGGGCGATCTTGGTCGTTCGTATATCACTAATCGTCGCATTGTTGACGATATCGCCGAACGTTTTCCAAAAACGATCCTGCTCGCGCTAAGCGCCATGTTGATTGCGACGATTGTCGGCGTAAGCGTCGGTGTTGCCTGCGCGGTTAAACCGAACAGTTGGTTCGACCGCCTCGCGTTGGGTTTTACATATCTGGGAATTTCGTTCCCGGTTTACTGGGTTGGGTTGCTGTTCATCGTGCTGTTCGCGGTTACGCTGCGTTGGCTGCCTGCATCAGGTTACGGTTCGCTGAAATATCTCGTGCTCCCGGCCCTCACTCTGGGGATGCGTTCGATTGCCTATCTCGCGCGCATCACGCGTTCCGCGATGCTTGAAGTGTTGAGTGCAGACTTCATTCGCACTGCGCACGCAAAGGGTTTGAGTGAACGTGCGGTTCGTTGGCATCACGCGTTACGAAATGCACTTATTCCGGTGGTCACCGTCATCGGGCTCGATTTCGGCGCGTATCTCACTGGCAGCATTCTTACCGAAACTATTTTCAGTTGGCCGGGCATTGGCCGTTATGTGGTGCAGGCAATTTCAAAGCGTGATCTGCCTGCGGTTCAGGGCGCAATTCTGTTTTTGTCAATCGTGTTTGTCTTGGTCAATGTGCTTACTGACATCGCGTATCAACGTGTGGATCCGCGGGTGCGGGCGGCCTGACAAAAAGCAAAAGCGACACGCGGATCTAACCGATCACGCGGATTGATCTTCGAAAAAAAGTACGGCAGTGCGAGCTGTTGCAATTTGTCATTTATCAAAAAAAGCATCTGACTAAGATCATACTGTCGATGCCCGTCGAACAGTCGGAGCAATCCGCGTGATCCGTTAGATCCGCGTTTCCTTTTTTCTCGCGCTTTTCTATTTTTCAGAACGTCACTCCGTCTGCCCAAACACCGCCATGTTACTGCTGTGCCCCGGGTTCACCTTCTTTTCCGGGTATACCCAATGCACCGCCTGATTCACCGCAATCGCCGCCTCACCAAACCCGCACGCAATCAGCTTGAGTTTTCCTGGATACGTCGTGATATCACCGGCCGCATAAATCCCCGGCTTTCCGGCTTCCATGTTCGACGTCACCACAATCTCGTCTTTGACAAGCGACAATCCCCACGCTTCCATCGCCTTCATGTCGCTGTGATAACCGAGCATCGGCAACAGCACATCCGCCGGAATCTCACGAGAGGTTTTTGCCTTGATGTCCTTCAATGAAATGCGCGACATCTTCTCGCCGTCATCTGAATGTATCGCATCAAGTTCGTGAAATGTGTGCACCGAAACGTTGCCACCTTCGTTCGCGGCTGCATGCACTTCCGCGACCGTCGCGGCATGCGCACGGAAGCGATCGCTCCGATGCACCAGCGACACATGCGTTGCGTGATGACGGATTTGCGCCGCCCAATCGAATGCGCTATCGCCACCTCCAATTATCACAACGTGCTGCCCTGCGTAATCCGACGGACGCGTTACCACATCAAACACGCCGCGACCATACCAGGGTTCCGCAAACGCTTGCGGCAATCGGCGAGGATGAAACGCCCCAATGCCCCCCGCAATCAGAATGGCGCGCGTCGGAAAGCGATCGGTTTCGGTAACGAGCACATAATGCCCCTCTTCCTCTTCGAGCGCCGTGACCTGAGTGTTGAGGTACGCCGGCAGCCCCGTTTCGCGATGAAATTGCAGCGCTTGCTCCGCCAGCGATTTGATCAGATCCTTCGCAAGCACGCGCGGAAAGCCCGCGACGTCAAAAATGTCTTTCTCCGGATAAAGGGCCGCCAATTGGCCGCCCAATTCCGGGAGTGCGTCAACAATTTGTGCGGTAGCGCCACGCATACCAGCGTAAAATAAGGCGAACAGCCCGGTCGGGCCCGCGCCGATGATTGTCAGGTCTTTAAGTTCGTGCGTACGCATGCGGCGAAGGGTAACACCCAGAGCGGATATCCCGCACTAAATTTGAGCTATGAAAATTTATACTCGAACTGGCGACGAGGGCGGTACTGCGCTCTTTGGTGGCGGACGTGTTGGCAAGGATCATCCACGCGTCGAAGCCTACGGCGATGTTGACGAATTGAACGCCGCGCTTGGGCTCGCGCGTTGCATATCCAGCCTACCTCGCGTTGACGAAGTGCTCGTACCTATTCAACGTGATTTGTTTGCGATTGGTGCGCTACTCGCCACCCCCGATCATGACAAGATGCGCGAGCAACTTGAAAAGGCGAGTATCGATCAGGAACGCATTGATGAACTCGAGCGCGCCATTGATAATTGCGAATCGGAATTGGAGCCACTCCGGAGTTTTATCATTCCGGGTGGCACAGCAAAGGGCGCGGCTTTGCACGTTGCGCGCACGGTGTGTCGTCGCGCCGAACGTCGCGTGGTGCACCTCGCGCATGACGTCGAATTGCCGGCACTGGTTGTTATTTACATGAATCGCCTGTCCGACTTGTTGTTCATGCTCGCGCGCGTTGCGAACAAACGCGGCGGCGCGGGTGAGGTGACGTGGTAGTGCGAGCCTGTGCTCCAGCAACGAACAGGCGTCGCAAGGTGTCACGATAATGTTCGAACCAGCGCGCGCGAACCCGGGAGAAACTGTTAGCGGGGACGTGTCCTATCCCGTGTATGTGAATCGTGGCCTGCTGGGCCAGCTTGCGTTGATTTTGCGCGAGCACACGCAAGCGCATCGCTATGCCATCATCGCCGACGCCACCGTCGCAACACATCACGCCATCAGGGTGCGTTCGGAGCCGAACGACAGTCTCGACATGGTGGTCACTGTTCCACCGGGTGAAGTGGAAAAGACGCGCGCGCGCTGGTCGTCAATTACCGACGAGCTGCTCGCCAGGGGATTCGGCCGCGATACCGTCATCATTGCACTTGGCGGAGGCGTTGTCTGCGACCTCGCGGGCTTTGTCGCTGCAACCTACATGCGCGGGATTCCAATCGTTCAAGTCCCAACAACGTTGCTCGCCATGGTCGACGCATCCATTGGAGGGAAAACCGGCGTCGATACGACACAAGGAAAAAATCTCGTCGGCGCATTCCATAATCCCACAATCGTTGTGGTTGATCCGGATTTGCTCAAGACACTTCCACTTCCAGTATTCCGCTCCGGGCTCGCCGAAATGATCAAACACGGCGCAATCCGCAGCGCGAAATATTTCGACGACATGGTCAACGCACTCCCCGAACTCGCCGGCGACAATCCAATCTCGTGCGCCGCACTCCCTGCACTGATCGCCGAAAGTATTCGCATCAAGGCCTCCGTTGTCGCCACCGACGAACGCGAATCAGGTCTTCGACAAGTGCTCAACTTCGGCCACACCATCGCACACGCCATCGAACAAAACGCTGGCTATGAAATGTTGCACGGCGACGCCGTCGCCATCGGCATGGTGGTCGAATCAGAAATCGCAGAACGAATCAACTTGTGCGAGCAGGGCACGTCGGCGCGCATTATAGATGCCGTCACGCGCGCCGGCCTTCCGTCAACAGTTCCCGCCAACCAGTCAATCGAAGCCATCATCGCCTCCACCTACGGCGACAAAAAAGCACGCGCGGGTTCAGCGCGCTATGCACTCCCCTCGCGAATTGGCGCGATGGCCGCCGCCGACACGGGCTGGTCCGTCGCCGTGCCCGATGACATCACCACCGCCGCCCTTAGCGCCCGCCGCGTGTGAAACCGTCCAGCGCAATGCAGACGCTCGTCTGGCTCGCGCTTGGCATCGCAGCATTCCTGTTTCTCAAATGGCGCAACGAAAACATTGAAATCGAAGCGCGGGACCTCGCGCCACTTGTGCTCGACTCCGTGCCAACGCTGGCTCGCGCGGACACGCTTCCCAAACCATTCAGTAGCCTTCGATTACCGCTGCTCCTCAAACGCACAAACCCCGAGGCCATTATTCGCCGGCTTCCGCTCCGAGCCCAGGACGGCGACTCCATCCCGGTTTCTGTGACCGCGTACTGCTTGACTGGCAAAACCCGAACCGGCTCGCAAACCGAGGACGGGATCGTGGCCGCGGACCCCCGCGTCTTCCCCCTCAACCGGGAAATTGACCTTCAAATAGCTGGTCGCTTGGTCGGCCACTTCCGCGTTGAGGATACCGGACTCCTCATTAAGGGACGAACGGTCGACCTTTGGATGTCTAATTGCGCCGAAGCACGTGCTTTTGGCCGAAAACGAGGGCTGGCGGTGCTCACACCGAAAATCCGTCGTTGACCGACCGAGGACTCACCATTATCGTGGCCTTCCCACCTCGGGTTGGCAACAATGCCCACCCAAATTCAGCACCTCTCGGCGAGGGCGTGTATGCAGTCAGCGATTGC
>JBDUAX010000277.1:0-6250 GCA_040004455.1 Gemmatimonadaceae bacterium | reverse complement strand
TTGCGCTTCGACGCCGCAATCGCCCCCTGTTCGCGCACCAACGCGCTGCGCTCCAATTCCAACTGATCCTGCGCGTCAACCAACTTAGCGTGATAGGGCTTGTAAGCGACAAACAACAGCAACGGTACAACGAGAATCAACGCAAATCTGATGGTGCGTTTCTCACTGGCGGCTAATTCACGCATCAGGGCGCCCCCTTCGATGTTGTACTCTTTGCAGGAGCGTCAGTCTCTGCCGCTTCCGTCACGGAAGGACGCGTTGATGTTTTCCCCTTGTCAGTTGCGGTGACCGTTCCGCCAGTACGCAACTTCGCCGCTAAGGTGAATCGCTCGAGCTTATCACCATCAGGCACGGCTTCCTGCCGAACCGATGCCGCCGCCTTCAACCCCATAAAACTCTTCGCCTTCTCCACTGCCGGAAACACCGTCGACGCATGCTCGGCCAATCCATCAAAGGTTACTGTGTCGGAACGACCGCGAAGTCCGGTGAGATACGCGTTATCGGGCAAATGTTCAGTGAGATCAGCAATCACCTGCGACCAATGCGCACTGTTTCGCTCACTCTCGGCCAACATCTGCAGCTGACCGGAAATTGTTTCAACTGATGCACGGCCAACGACTGTTGTTGCGAGCTGTGGTTTGAGCGCGAGGCGCGCCGACTGCACTGCGTTGAGTTCACGCTGCACATCCCACAGCATGAACAACGCCGATGCGCCAACGAGTACTGTCGCCGCTGCAAACAGGGTGTACATGAGTCGCGTGCGATTTCGAATATCGGCCTGACGCATTTCGTCGGTGCGAAACGCCAACACACTCGCTTCGCTCGCAAACGCAGCGGCAACCAGTGCGCTGTCACCCGCAATCTCACCTGGCAATGAAGATGGTAGCGACACGTTCACTGAACGCGCAGACATCGCGGCCATCCAGTCTTTCCGAACGTACGCGTTGCCCAAGGCCAGCACCGTCGATCCCGGCGGCACTACTTCAAGCAAAACCGGCGCATCGGCCGTCGCTGAGCGCAAGCGCCGCACATTGTTCAACAGGCCGCGATTGATATGAAGCAAATCCGTGCGATCGTGATGATGCACTAACGCGTACGCCACTTCTTTGGTCGACGACGGCCATGCGCTCGCAACCGCCGCAGTCCACGCGGCCTCCGCCGGAATGAGTTGCTCAACTTTCCACCCCGCTTCTCGTGCGGATGTGGAAACAAATCGCGCAAACCACGCAGGCACCGCGGCAGCGACAATGCCTTCCGCAGCAGCTCTGTTTGCACCTGTTGATAACACCGACACCAATTGAGCACCGCGCGCACCAACGAAGTAGCGCGCTGCGTTTCGCGACAACACGCCTTCCGTTTCATCATCACCCAACGGCGGCACATCAACGCGTCGCACTTCGGCCGCTGGTGACAGGACCGCCACTGCAAGTTTTCCTGAACTCTCACGCGAGAGTTGTGCGAGCGTACGAAGCGCCGCTGTTAACGACGGCCACGAGCCATTTTCGGCCGATGGTGACTCAAGCGGTATTCGCCACGCCGGTCCACCCGCTGATTTGAGCCGAGTGTCGTACGCGGTGACTTCGGTGAGTGAGAGTGCAATGCCTAACGTTGACCCCGACGCGTTTTCGCTAAGCGCACTCACCACTGCCTCCAGGAAATTCGTGCATTCTGTCCATTCTTGGTAACCGTCGCATTTAATCGCACGGGTTGCGCTTGGGGGCCTGCTTGTGCGGAGATGACAAATTCAACTTCCTGTGTATCAACAGTAGTATTTGCAGCCACGCGTTGCGCCAATGCCTGTTGCGGTGTGGGCGGCGGCGGCCCGCCGCGTCCACCGGGTTGCCCCGGACGACCAGTTGCGCCGGTTGCGCCAGGAATGACGTCATTGATGTTGCGAATGCGTCCGCCGTTTTGGCGCAATGCGAGAATGCGTTGCAGAATGACATCAGTCATTCCTGGAATTGCACGCAACACGTATTTGTCGGCCGCGTTCAAATTGATTGCCCCGCCCCCGTATGTGCGCAAATACGGACGCGCCTGCGCCAGAATTTCCGGCGTCATGCCACGCACGTCGAGCAAATCATCAACTTCGCGAAACGGTGCGTTGGCGGGCAACACCATCTTGCGATCTTTCAAATACGCATCGCGCTCGCCACCATTAACGCGCGCCTGTTCGTCGAGATCGCGCCAATCCATGATCGATTGTGCAATGATGTCGGAGGTTGAATAGTCGTTTAGCAGATAGCCGAAGAACGTGCGCAACTGATCTTCGGTCATCTGGTTCACATTGAGTTTTGTGCCGCCGGTAATTGCGACAACGTCAACCTGAATGCTGTCGATTTCGACCGGGCCAGTGTACGTCGAATCGACATCAAGCCATGGGTCGGACGAACGCAAGCGTTGCGCGTTTGTGCCGGCATTCGCGGTGCGTAGCGCGCGCTCAAGATGTGCTTGCTCAAGTGCGAGCGCGCCCAGTGCGGCGGCGCGTGCAACGCCGCGTTCTGACGCGTTGATACCCAGTGTGTAGCGCTCGTGCGCTTCCAAACCGAACAACACGGCGACAGTAGCGATGGCGACGATAAGCCACATTGCGGTAATCATCGCAAAACCGGGTCGGTTACGCATTAGCGCGCGACCCTGAGATTGATGAACGAATTCAACAGAAAGATCATCGGCAGCTGCGACAACGGTTGCACAAGCGCGCCGTCCAACGGCGTGAACGTGAGACGAATTGCTTTCGGATTGCGCAGCGTTGCTCCCTCGCTCGACGAAATCCAGCGTCCAGTGCTTTGATCGAGAAACTCAACAGTCATGCTTTGCACGAGGCTGTCGAGTTGGCGGCGTTGCAACGGCGATTGCGTGGTGACCTGGTACTCGAGCGTCAATCCATGTTCAGGAGTCGATTCATCGGCGTCAACAAACAGCCGCATGCGCGCGTTTGGCGCGTTCGCCGGGTTTGGTGCTGTCGTCGTAAAGACCACTTCGTCGCCGTTCGCCGCCGCGGCAGTTACACCTTCCGCGCCATTGGCTGTTTTTGTTGACGCGTTGATGTTGGCCGTGTTGCGATTCGCGGACTGGGCCGCACCGCGTGGCACGCCTCCCTGCTGAATCTGCACTTGCGCCGGCAATATCCACTGTCTGATTGACTCGCGGAGGGCGGCCGCGCGTTCCGTATCGCTGGTCGAATCGCGAATGATGCGTTTGCTGTCGATGATGTGTGAAAACGTCGCAGTTCCCACCGCGGCCATGAAGCCTGTGATCGTGAGCGCAACAATCAATTCCATCAACGTTACGCCGCGACGGGCGCGTCCAATTCGTTTCGCGCTCATCGCGTCACCACCGGCGGGCTGCGATACGCGCGCGTCCTGAGCGCGTACGATCCCTCTTTCCACTTGACGGTGATCAGCACCGAATACAATCCCGCTTCATCACTCACCGGCGTGACATCCGTAGTCCACGAGTATTCGTCGAGCGGCTTCGGAAAGTCCCCTTTGGCAACGGAATCAGGCAACGATTTCAGATCGTTGTCAGTTGTCAGGATGTCAAGGAAATCGAGACGCGACGTTGCGAGCGCTTCGACGACCAATGCGCGCTGGGCGCGTGCCGTTGTGCGAAATTGCGAAGCCACGGCCGACAATGCGGCAGCCGAAGTCACGCCAACGATTGCAACAGCAGCAACGGCTTCGAACAGTGTGATGCCGCGTCGCTTTCGAGACTGCGTACGTGAGCGCATAACGCACCTGTTCGCGCCATTCGCGTTTGTGTACTCTCCGCGCGCACCGGCGCAAACCGAATACCAATTAGCGCGCAACAAGTTTCGCCTCCCCGGTCCAGGCATCGACCGACACCAACGAACTCGTACCAATTCCGCGAACAATCACGGAGTCGCCAATTACGGCACCCGTTGGGCGAAACGTGTACTGCAACCGGTCGAGCGTCGTTTCCAACGACTCTGACGCTCCCAAATCGAGCGTTGAGTCGGCCAGCACTCCCAAGCCGTTTATGCCCGACGTATCAACGCGAAAACGATTCGTAACGGGATCGATGCGCACGATGACCGTGTAATTCCGCTCAATCGCGAAATTGCGCGCCTGCTTGAGCAACAGTACGTACTTGTCTGCGCCACTCTGTGGTTGGTCAGTGCCCAATCGTGCAAGCGCCGGCGCAACAACCGCGGCCGCAATGGCCATCACCACCAGGCACACGGCCATTTCCATGAGTGTAAACCCGCGACGATTGCGCGCATCGGAACTCGCACACGACGGCACGCAAACCTCGAGCGAATCTGCCCGCACGGACAAGGGTCGCGACGCGCGCAGAACGTTCATCGGAACGAACCCGCGTTGATGCCGTAAATGGCCTGCAACAAACTCATCGCCACGAACGCGACAATCAGACCGAAAATCACAATCATCACCGGTTCGGCCAATGTCGCCAGTCGCTGCGTCGCGCGCTCAGTGCGCTCTTCAAAAATTTCAGCGGCCTTGTGCAAAAACGCGCGCAACTGACCCGCGTCTTCACCAACGCCAATCAGTTGCGGCAAGAGCGGTGGATACAACGTACTCTCACCAACTGCCTGGCGCAGCGACGTTCCCTCGCGCACACGCGAGCGTATCTGTTGCACATCTTCGCGCGCAATCGGATCGTCGATGGAGTCGATTGTGTCATCGAGCGCAACCAGCAACGGCGCACCACCACCCAGCAACACCGACAACAATCGCGCAAGTCGTGCCGCCAATGCGTAACGACGCAATGTGTTCACGACTGGAATTGCAAGCAGCGTTCGCGACCAGAAGCGTTTTCCCTTGTCGCTCGTCCGAATCCACGCCGACATGCTGCCAAAGAAAATGGGAATAAGCAGAAACACGGGCCACACGCGCCGCAAAAACGCCGAAACATTGAGCAACAAGGTCGTTGATGCCGGCAACTTCGCGCCGCTGCCTTGCAGCAATCCAACAAAGCGCGGCAACACGAACAACATCAACACGCTCACGGCCGCGGTGCCTGCAACCGCCAGCAGAATCGGATAGATCGCCGCTGACAAGACCTTGCCGCGAATGGATTCTTCGCGATCGAGTTGTTCAGCGAGACGCGCAAACGTTGTATCGACATCGCCGCTACGCTCGCCGGCGCGCACCAGACCGATGTAAATGGGCGGAAACAAACTCGGATGGCGCGCGAGTGCTGTCGATAACGTGTCACCGCGCTCGACATGCGTTTTCACGTCGAGCAATGCGTCTTTCACGTCTCCGGTTGTAACGCCCGTCGCTGCCTGCAACGCCTGCGCGAGTGGCATTCCAACGGGGAGCAACGTTGCGAGCGCGCGCGTTGCTTCCAACACTTCACGTTTCCGACCGAAGCGAAACTTCGGCGCACTCTCCTCGGCCGTCGTTTCTGCGATTGTCAATACAAATAGTCCGCGCGATTCCAACGTCTGCGTTAATGCACCGCTACTCGATGCCTCTTCGCGACCTTTGGTTTTCTTGCCCGAGCCAGTTACGACTTCGTACGCGAACGTCGGCATGCGACTTCCGTCTTCGCCTACTTCCAGCTCAGAATGTCGACGTCTTCACCTTCACCACCGACTTTTCCATCGGCGCCATACGAAATGAGATCAAAACCCAATGGGTTCTGCTCGCCGGGGAAGATGTAGATGTAGGGATGTCCCCACGGATCATTCGGAACAGCTTTCCGCAAATACGGCTGTTTCCAGTTCGTTGGTGGGTCAATCGTCGGCATTGAAGTGAGCGCATCCAAACCCTGTTGCGTTGTTGGATAGCTGCCGTTGTCCAGACGATACGCATCGAGCGCACTGCTCAGATTTTCAATTTGCGCTTTTGCCGTGGTCGACTTCGCTTCACCAACATTCTTGAAAATGTTTGGTGCGACCAGCGTGGCGAGAATGGCGATCACCACAATCACGACGAGAATTTCGATCAGCGTGAAGGCTGAACGATTCTGCATGCGAGCTTGCGAGAGAAGCGATTGGCGACGCGAAACGCGCATCACGCGAGATGAAAGAAACATTGGCGGCGTAGGAGGGAGGGTCGGCCGAAATGAGACACCGTGGATTCCGGAACCGTTCACCATCTGTGGCCGGATTCCGTTCGCGAAAGATGACGCGATTTACCAGACGGTGCCGGATCTTCGAGCGAGGTGTCTGACATACACCCAAAAAGCGCAGGACCCCGTACTTGAGTGCAGTACGCGCTTTCCCTCTGTTTGATGCAAAAACCGGCCCAATGTTAAG
>JBDUAX010000276.1:0-6257 GCA_040004455.1 Gemmatimonadaceae bacterium | reverse complement strand
TCGGTCAAATCCGGAATGCCGTTCGAGCGAGGATCATTGGCATCCAGTTCAACGCCATCAATGAAAACTCTGACGCGAGAGAAATCGCCGCGATAGGCCGCCAGTTGCACACTCGCCAGCCAGCCGGTGCGATAACCAGTCACACCCGGAACGCGATCGAGTAAATCAACGAGACTGGTAGCTTCCGACTGCAGAATTTGATCGCGCGTAAATCGCAATCGATCATCGGCATCGAACGACCTGGGTGTTTCGTAGCGCGCAAATGGGGACTTGATCGTATCGCCCTTTCGAAACGCGATAATGCTGTCGCGGCGCGCCTTCAACAGTCGTTCGGCGATGGTGTCAATTGGCGCAACGAGCCTCTTTTGCGCAGTGTCAACCTGCGAAGCGCCCGGCCTGCGCAACGAATCAGCGCGCGCTGAATCGGCGCGCGTTTGGGCGTTCACACTTGACGTGCACAACAGAAGCGCGATCGTGAGTACGGAAAACACGGCGAACCTATGCGTCGCCGGAAATTGCGTACGCAACGACAACGTGGTCACACCTGGTGCGCCTTCGCGCGCGCAGCCAACGTGGCTACGCGCGCGCATGATCAAGTGATTCAGCCTGCGCGTCCTCGCACAAACTCCACAAACGTGCCAACGGGAACGCCCGTTGGGCCGCGCGGAAGCCAGCCCAGGTCGGTCTGTGTATAAGCTGTACCGGCGATATCGAGGTGCACCCACGGAAACCCGTCAACGAACTCCTTGATGAAGACAGCCGCGGTAATCGAACCCGCTGCTCGGCCGCCAGTATTTTTCATGTCGGCCACGTCGGAGCGTATCTGCTCCTTGTAGTCATCCCATACCGGCATCGGCCATCCGGGTTCCGCCGCACGCTCACCAGCCACGCGAACTTCTTCAACGGTTGCGGCGTCGGGGCCAAAGATTCCCATCGCCGTGTTGCCCAGGCCAATTACAATGGCGCCCGTAAGCGTTGCCGCATCGATCACAATTGCCGGACGGAAACGCTTCGCAAAAACCATCAGATCGGCCAACACCAAACGCCCTTCCGCATCGGTGTTGATGATTTCGATTGTCTTCCCGTTCATGGCGCGCACCACATCACCCGGGTTCACCGCAGTTCCCGATGGCATGTTCGTGACCGCGCCAATGATACCGACCACGTTGATCTTCAACTTGAGTCGAGCAATCGTTTCCATCGCGCCGAGTACGCCGCCTGCGCCCGACATGTCGTATTTCATCCACTCCATTTCCGGAGCAGGCTTGATCGAAATACCACCAGTGTCGAAGCAAACGCCCTTGCCCATCAACACAATTGGATCGTCGAAAGCACCAGCACCGCGGTACTCAATTGCAACCAGGCGTGGTTCCTGCGGCGTTCCCTGCGCGACCGCCATGAATGAGCCCATGCCTTCATGCAGCATTTCTTCACGCCCCATAACAAGCACTTTCATCTCATGACGCGCGCCAATTTCACGACCGACCTGCGCGAACATATCGGGAGTACACAAATTTCCCGGCATCATTCCGAGACGTTTGGCAATTGCCTGCCCTTCGCTCAACGCCACGCCAAAGTCGAATGCTTTGCGCGCTTCGTCAGTGTCCGGCAGGAGCACCGTGCCCATTGTAAGCGAGGCACGCTGTTCGGCGGCAGGAATTGGCGCTTTTAGTTCTGTGTACTCCCAGCTGCCCGCTGATAATCCCGACACCAACCCTTCGATGGCTGTCACGCTCGCGTCTTCGAGAAACGCATGCAAATCGGCGACGCCGAGTTTTTTGGCCTGTCGCGCACCGGTGGCGGCCGCGCGTCGCGCTGCACCACGCGTCGCAACCCCTGCGCCGCGACCGACCAACAACACGCGACGAATTCCCGTTTCCGCGCCAACCAGCAACAGACTTTCATCTCGCGCGCCACGGAAATCACGTCGTGTCAGCGTGCGCGACAGTGAACCGCCCAGTGCATTGTCGATAGTCATCAAAGAGGGCGTCAGCACCGGGTCGGCGCCGAGTATGACGATGAGCAGCGAAGTATCAATGCTGCCTGGGGCAGCGTGGCTGGCGATCAGCGAGAGCGACATGAGTTGGGTGCAGGAGGTCAATCAGAAGGAGGAAGATGGTACAAAAATCAAAGTAAAAAAGGTGGCCCACCGAGGTGAGTCACCTTTCTTACGCCTTCGTCAAATACGTTATCGCACCGTATCTGACTGACTGGGGCGGGTGGAGTCGAACCACCAACCGCTCGATTAACAGTCGAGTGCTCTGCCATTGAGCTACACCCCAAATAACTGTATGCCCAGAGGGAGAATCGAACTCCCATGACCTTGCGATCGGCGGATTTTGAGTCCGCTGCGTCTGCCAGTTCCGCCATCCGGGCGCTGCCACACCTGAGTCAGGCGCGAACATCGAAACTAGTTGGTGCTACCGGACTGTGGAAGCTATCGCCGTTGTATTCCGCCCCGAATATGCGACCCAGGAAAAACGCGCCGCATTTGAGTGCGGCGCGTTCGGTCATTTCTCTGGAGCTATGGCCGCTGGAGCAGCGGAGGACGAAGCGCCCCTCGGCCACGACCTCCTCGCAGAGGCGGCGGTGGACCGGCGCTATCGCCCGTGCCGCCCACGCGTTTGCGCTGCACTTCCTGCAAGCTGCGGCGCAGCTCGTCTTGCAATGCGAAGAATCGTGCACGCTGTGAAGGCTGCATGAATCCGGCAAGCTCCTTCTGCTCCTTTTCCTGCAGCGAGATGCGTTTGTGTTCGAGCACCAACAGCTTGTCCTGTAGTTCGGCCACTCTGGTTTCGTTCGGTGTTGCACCCGGCACCAACTCTACGCGCAACGCGCGACGTACCACTCCTTCTTCCTGACGCTGCTGTCGACGTTCAACATCGAGGCGATCGTTCATCGCGCGCATTTTGTTGAATTGATCGTCGTTGAGCTGCAAACGAACGCGCAGCAGGTTGTCGACGCGCTGTTCGAGCTTTTCGACAATCGGACGACGTTGCAATTTCGCGCCGTTTCCACGCCCAACCTGCGCACCTTTTTGCTGTACGGCGCGCCCTGTGTCTCCGGTCTGCGCAGAGGCGCTGAGCGAAAACGCGCCTGCTGTGACCGCAGCGAGAACGGCAGCACGAATAATTTGAGCGGCGCTTCGAATGATCATCTCACGCCTCCTGAATTACCGGGTAAAAGCGGAACTCCAGGAAGCGGATCGGCGGCAGTAGCACCGTCCCATTTTTCGAGCCGCTTCATGACTGCTTCGATCTCGTCATCGCTGAAATCGGAGAGCTCCCCAACTGAAAGAGCAACACTTCTGGCGTTGCTGGCTGGACGTGCTGATGTCGCCGATTCAACCGGGGTGGTAATGCTCGGTGGAACACTCGCAACGATTTTGGGAGTGTCTGCCACGAGCACAGGATGACTTACACCAACTACAGCGACCGGTAACTCAAGCCGTTTTTTATTCCCAATTGCGACTGCCGTTACACCGGCCGCGAGTACTACAACTGCGGCCGCCATGCCACGCCACTGTTGAAACGCTCCGCCCTTTCGCACGACACTGGGCGCCGACGAAATGGAGCGAATGCCTGGATCTTGAGCGTTCGTGGATTTCGGCAAGCTCGCTACGATTTTCGCCACGTCGACTGTGATGTGCGGACGCACTGCGACCGCCGAACGCAGAATCGCGATTTCGTCGCTGCAATCGACGCAGGCCGCAATGTGAGATTGCACGATGGCAGCATCGCTCGCCGACAACGTTTCGTTCACGTAGTCAGGAAGCAGGTCGCGGATTTCCGCGTTCATACAATCAGTCATCGAGAAACTCCTTTACTGCACGCATGGCGTTGTGGTAGTGCACCCGGGCTGCCCCTTCTGAACTCTCCAACACTTCCGCGATTTCTTTGTAAGATCGGCCTTCTTGAACTCTCAACACAAACACTTCTCGTTGCATCCTGGAAAGCCGCGCAATTGCATCTGCGACACGCGACTTCGTTTCATCAGCGACCAGCGAATCCAACGCGTCGTACGAAGTGAGTGCATCACTGTCTGTCACTTCAACTTCGTTTCGTCGTCGCACTTCAACTCGTCGCCTATCAAGCACCAGCCGCCGCTCGATAGTGAACAACCACGTTCGTAACGAACTCTCGGCGCGAAAGGCGTCGAGCGCCGCAAAAGCTCGAACAAACGTATCCTGCACCAACTCGTCCACCTCGGCCCGAACACCAAGACTGACTGCGAAGCGCGCCAAGGCAGGCGCGTGCCGTTCGACGATTTGACTCGCCGCCCGCTCGTCGCCTGCCTGCCAGCGCTCGACCAGGCTCTGGTCAAGCAGTGCGTCGCCCTGCTTGTCAGTCTCGATCATGCGTTCTGCACATTGGACGCGATGGAGTAAGCTTTGTTAAGATCGTTAACGCTTGGTAAGGCCTGTCCCAACACGGGCTGAACGCTCCACTCTTGCCCCCCGCCCCCAAACCGATGGCTCCAATTCCCGTACCCGAAATCATCGCGCACCGCGGTGCGTCACGTGAGTGCCTCGAAAATACGCTGTCCGCCTTTGACCGTGCACTGGTGCAACAAGCGGACGCTATCGAACTCGACGTCCACGCCACCACCGACGGTGTCGTGGTTGTACACCACGACTTCGAAATTCGCGACAATCGATCGGGGCATGCCGATGGAACGCTCGTAATCGCCGATGCCGATTTTGCTGAGCTTTCAAAATGGCGACTGCTGAACGAGGAACCCGTGCCTACGCTCGACGCAGTACTTCAACGCATGGCGGGGCGCGCCACCGTGTACGTCGAAATCAAAGGCATTGGAATTGAGCAGCAAGTGGCAGACTGTCTGGCGCGCCACCCAAACACGAAAGCCGCGATTCATTCATTTGACCATCGTATCGCGCTCAAGATGCGCACACTTCGTCCGCAAACGAGAACGGGTATTCTCAGCGCCAGCTACGTGATTGACGTTGCACACGTGATCAAGGCGGCGCAAGCAAATGACTTCTGGCAACAATCAGCAATGATTGACGAAGCATTGGTTCGTGATGCGCACAATGCAAACGCGCGGGTTATTGCGTGGACGGAAAACAATTTTCCGCACGCGTCGACACTCGCATCATTCGGTGTCGACGCGCTCTGCACCGATATTCCCGGCGCACTCCGGAAAGGTTTTATTACACCTGCGTAGTTGGCGGGTCGGTTGGTGTAGTAGCAGACGGAGCGGCGGCCTCAGCTTCCGCCTTTTTTTCGTCTGCAAGAACTGTTTCGAGGCGATGCGCTTCGGCATCGCGCTCGCGTAGTGATTGCATCAGTCGATTCTTGCTGTCGGTATCGAGCTCCTGCGCCTGCTCCATGGCGCGAAACAACGCGTAACCAAAAGCCTCCGCGGCCTTATCTGCCTGTTCTCGCGCGCGATACGCATCAATGCGTGTTTTGCCGTCATCAATGACGTCCTGGGCCGCCTTGCCCGCTTTATCGATGCCTTCCTTGACCTTATCCCAAATCGTCATGGTGTGCTCGCTCTGAATGGTGGATTGCAGTTCGACGCGATTCCGTACGTGAATATGATGGGGACAGGTTCATCAAACGGGGTTTGATGGGGTCGGGTTCATCAAACGGGGTTTGATGGGGACAGGTTCATCAAACGGGGTTTGATGGGGTCAGGTTCATCAAACGGGGTTTGATGGGGTCAGGTTCATCAAACGGAGCGGCGAATTGATACATGGCCTCAAACAAAAAGCCCTCGCGATTGCGAGGGCTTCGGTTACTTCTTTGAGGCGGAGGTTCAGGCCGTAGCCATTTCCCCTTCGGCGATTTCCACGTACTCAACCGGCACGACGCTGACTTTGTAGCGACGCTTGTTCTTGTGCTCGAACTGCACCACGCCGTCGACCAGCGAATAGATGGTGTAATCGGTGCCAAGACCAACGTTGCGGCCAGGATGCCATTTGGTGCCACACTGACGAACGATGATGTTGCCGGCCGTGACAAACTCGCCGCCATATTTCTTGATTCCGCGATACTGCGGATTTGAAGTACGACCGTTTCGCGAGGAGCCGACGCCTTTCTTATGTGCCATTGCTCTTATCCTGGGGAGGCAGCGCAGCCAATGAGGCGCCCTGCCCGGCGGTCAGCCGAGTGAGATTGCTTTGATGCGAACTTCGGTGAACTTCTGACGATGGCCCTGCTTTTTCGCGTAGTTCTTGCGACGCTTGAACTTGAAGACCACGATTTTTTCGCCGAGTCCGTGCTTGACGATTT
>JBDUAX010000275.1:0-6271 GCA_040004455.1 Gemmatimonadaceae bacterium | reverse complement strand
GTTCGAGTGAGATATTTCGCGCCCAACGTTCCACCCGTGCCACCAGTGCTCGGTCCGATAATTCGTTCAACCAACTGCACGTGAAGGAATCGCCAGCGCGCAAAGTGCTGTTCGTACTCCAACAGACCTTCGGCAAGCAGGAACAGCGGTGTTGGTGCAGGACCGGTGTATAACTCTTCCAATGTTGTGTTTTCCTTTGCAACAACTTCCTCGAACAACGACTGCAATGTTGGACGCGCCAGCATCCTGGCAATGGCTTCGGGAATTGGTCCGTGTTCTTCCAACACTTGCACAAAGTGCGGATCACGCAACCCCGACGCTGCTTCGAGTGCCCGAAACTGGATACTCTGTGAACCGCTTGAGCTGCCAAGATACGTGCGGAACTGGGCGAAGCGCTGCGGCGGCAGTGTATCAAGCGCCGAAAGTTGTTGTGCAACAATTGTCATCAACGCGTTCACGCGACGAATAGCCAACAGCGCTCCCATCACATCATGGAGTTGCAGCGCGCTCACCATGCCATCGATTTCATGCAGCAACACCTTGAACCACAATTCGCTCGCTTGATGCACCACGATGAACAACAATTCATCAGGATGCTCGGGCGACGACTGCGGCTCCTGTAAACTCAGCAAATCGCGGAGTCGCAGGTAATCGCCATAGTTGATTTCGTTCGCCTGGTCGTTCGCTTTTTCAGTCATCAGTTGAAATCAGAATATTAGAACGTGGAAACGTTGAGTGACATCAGATCGTCAACGCGCATGGTTTCATCCGTCCAGAACGGCTCGCCATAACGACAACGAATCAGCGAGCCGTAGTGCGCGGCCTGATGCGTGATAATGTCGTACAACGGCTCACCGTTCGGATAGACCTCGCCGGCCTGAATTTCACCTGAGAACTGCGAATCGTAGCACTTCACGGCGTGCAATTTTGCCTCGAACTGATCGGAAATATCAACAACAAACGTCGGCTTGACCGTGTCTTCACGATACGTAAGCACGTGCAGTAACTTGAACGGACGATGCCTGGGTTCACCGGGCGCGTACTTCGTTAACCCGGCCAGAAAAAATGCATCGCGCGTGAGTTCTGCTGCCATGCGATGATCGGGATGCCGGCTCCTCGTTGATGGCGCAATAACAACGCGAGGGCGATAAACTCGAATCGCATTTACCAGCTTCGCGCGCGTTTCGTCGGTGTTCTGAATTCCCGCGTCAGGCAACCCCAAGTTTGCACGCGACGTGAGGCCAAGAATTTTCGCGGCCGCGTTTGCCTCAGCACCACGTAATTCCGCAGATCCGCGCGTACCCATTTCACCTTGCGTCAAATCCAACACGCCTACGCGATGGCCGGCATCGACCGCCTTTCGGAGGGTACCGCCACACGTGAGTTCGGCGTCGTCTCTGTGGGCCGCAATGGCCAGGATGTCTACTTGTTGCATGTTCGGACTTTACCCGCGGCTCGCACCCTTCGCCATAGTGCCGCGCGCAATTCTACGATCACTTTGCTCCGCCACCTCTACTCGTGACGAAGCGCTTCGATTGGATCAAGCCTGGAGGCGCGATGCGCGGGGATCATGCCGAAAATAATCCCAATGCTAACCGAAACGGTCACAGCAATTGAGGTCAATCCAACGGGCACGGAAGCATCAATGTTCATTACGCGCGTTGCCACCGCGCCCATGCCGAGGCCAATCACTATGCCAATTAACCCACCAATACCAGTCAGTGTAGCTGCTTCAATCAGAAACTGCGCGAGTATGTCTCGTCGCGTCGCACCGAGCGCCTTTCGAACTCCAATTTCCTTTGTGCGACTGGTGACAGACACCGTCATGATTGCCATGACGCCAATGCCGCCAACCATTAACGCCACTCCCGACAACACAATCATTACCAGGAAAAAGATGCTCGAGATGCTGTTGAACGTGTCGAGAATCTGATCCTGTGTGATTACGTCAAACGTATTCTGATTGGCTGGACGCAATCGGCGCAATTCGCGCATCGACATAATCACCGCGCTCTGCGCATCTTCCACGGTAACCGATGCGCGCGGTTTGACAGGAATGAACAGCGCGTTCGTCTTGTCGATGCGAAAGTGTCGGTCGATCATGCGATACGGCAATATTGCTCCAACTGCCTGCCCCGGCGGCGAAAAGATATTTGCTGGTTCTACCCAAATGCCTATCACCTCGGCCGGTTCGCCACCAACGCGAATCCACTTGCCAATCGGATCTTCCTGTCCAAAAACACTGAGCGCCGATTGCTCTTGTAACACAACCACTGGTGATGCCGACGACTCCTCAGCACTTGTAAACCATCGACCCTTTATCAGCTCCCCCCCTTGAATGGTCGTAAATCCATCATCAGCACCAAAAACCGCGACATTCTGCGTGTGTGTCCCTTTGTACTCAATGCGCGCCAACACTTGCGCCCAAATTGCTGCGTACTCGATTTCGGGCAGGGCACGAATACGAAACGCCTCTTCTTCGGTCAGATCGGGTCGAATTCGCACATACGCCGGCGGTGACTCGGGATTAATTGGCGTCTTCGAAAAAATTTTCATCACATAAAATGTTGTCGGCCCCGCTACCTTGATGGTGTTCACGATTTGATCGCGAATGCCCTGCACAATGGCCGACATCGCCATCACCGTTGCCACGCCGATAACCACGCCGAGTATCGTGAGCGATGAACGCAACTTGCTCGCAACCAGCGCATCGATTGCGATGCGAACATTCTCAACGAGTGCTCCGACGCGAATTCCCATCAGGTTTCCGCACGCATGGCAGTGATGGGGTCGAGCTTCGCTGCACGCGCAGCGGGATACACACCGAATAGCACGCCAACTGCCGCACCGAGTCCCAGCGCCAGTGCAACACTCCAGGCGGTAACGCGCGCAGGCAACGGCGACACGGTCGATATGAGAAGTGCCAGCAACCAACCTCCCAAAACTCCCAAAACGCCACCGCTGAATGCGAGCGCAACCGACTCCGCCAGGAACTGTTTACGTACGTCAGCGGCCGTCGCGCCAACCGCCTTGCGTATTCCGATTTCGTGCGTGCGCTCATTCACGGCCATCAGCATGATGTTCATGATGACAATGCCACCAACGAGAATTCCAATTGCGACAACCGCCGGCACCACCGCAAACAAAACGCCCGTAAGTTGATCCCAGAAAGCAAGGAGTCCGGCCGCGGTATCTATGCTGAAGTTGTTGGCATCACCTGGTCGCAAGCGCCGCGACAATCGCATGGCTTCTTCAGCTGCGGCCATTGCCGGCGCGACTTCATCGGCCCTTTCGACCTTAACCGAAATAGTCGTTGTTTGGCGCCGACCGTAGATCGATTGAAAACTGGTAATCGGCAACAACGCAAAAGAATCAAATGATTGGCCAAGTACTCGTCCCTTTGGTGCGACGACGCCAATCACGCTGAAGTGTGAACCCATGATACGAACGTCCTGCCCAACGGCATCGACACCCTCAAACAATGCCGTCGCAATGTCGTGGCCCAACACCACAACAGGACGTCGCTCAAAGACTTCCACTTCGCTTAGGCCACGTCCCGAAGTGAAGACGTAGTCCTGTACGGTTTGATACTCGGGACTCACGCCGAATATCTGCACGCCACCAATGGTTCGGTCGCGCCACACCATATCGGCCTGGGGCGTTGGCCACCCCGATTGAATGCTGATGGCCTGTGCATTCGGCAGCGCTTCGCGAACTGCGATTGCATCGTCCTCCGTCACACGCGGTCGATGACTGATCAGCCGCATGGCTTCGTCGTCGTAGAGACCGAGACTAAGCGGTGAGCGACGAACCTGAAACGTGTTCACTCCCACCATGGCCTGGGAGATGTTTTCCTTCACGTACGCATTCATTCCCTGGATAATTGCGACCACGGCCACCAGGAAACCGACCGAAACAATGATGCCGAGTAAGGTGAACAGTGTGCGAAGGGGATTAACACGCAGCTGCCCAACGGCCACTCGAACTACATCGAAAAATCGCATTGCAACAAGTTGCCAATGTTCCGCGTGCAACGATAGTCGGGACGGCAGCGGTGTCGTCCCATTCAGTGATTCCTATTCGTGCCGAAGCGCGTCGATTGGGTCCAGGCGCGACGCGCGCATTGCCGGAAGCATACCGAACACAATGCCAGTGAGGATGCTCGCCCCGACCGCGCTCAGTACTGCCGAAGCCGGAATCGATGCGGGAACGGAAGTGTTCGCCTTGATCACAAATGCGAGGACTGCGCCAATCGCGAGACCAATGCCGGCACCAATCGAAGTCAGCGTCGCGGCTTCAACAAGAAACTGCCAGAGGATAGTTCCGCGGGTAGCGCCCAGCGCTTTTCGAACACCGATTTCTCGAGTGCGTTCGGTTACGGAAATCATCATGATGGCCACAACACCAACACCGCCAACGAGCAGCGCCACCGCGGACAAAGCCAGGCCGACTGCGAAAATCGCACCAAACAGTTGGTTGAACGTGTCCATGATGCGGTCTTGCGCGATCAGCGCGAAGTTGTTTGGCGCGCCCGGTTTGAGACCCCGACGCGCGCGCAGCAATGCCGTCACCGCATCCATCGCGAGATCCTGTCCGACACCGTCGCGCGGCTTCACCGATATCGATAAACCGCGGCGATACAAGTTCAAATGACGATACGCAGAAAGCATTGGGAAAATGGCGCGCGGCTTATCGGGGCCTCGCCCATTCATACTCTTCAGAAATCCCGCTTTCGTATGAAAGACACCAATGACCAGGAATGGCTTTCCGTCTACCGCAACTTCTTTTCCGATTGGATCGGAATCGCCGAACAGGTTGCTTTGCAGCGAATCGTTGATAACGACCACGAGCGCGCCGGCATCATGCTCCGACGTGGAAAAGCTTCTACCGGGGGAAATATCCGCAACATCGGTCTGAATCCAGTCAGTGCTTTGCGCATCATATCCAACGTTTTTTACTTCACGACCGCGATAATTGAAAGTCGAAGAACCACCGAATGTCGCCGTCGCAGTTGTTACTTCGGGCAGTGCGCGAATTTCGGTCCACTCACTGATTGTGACCGGTGGGTTGCGACGTTCGGGACAAGTGTCGTCCGTTCCGTCGCACGCGTTGAACCCGATTCCGCGGCGACTCACAGTGAACGTTGTTGCGCCGAATTCGTCGAGATCGGTTTGAAAGCTTTGACGGATTCCGTGTACGGTCGCACCCATTGCCACCACCACGAACACTCCGATTGCCACGCCGGCAATAGTCAGAGTGGCGCGCACCTTGTTGCTTCGGATGGACTCGAATGCCATTCCGATGCCTTCCAGCGACATCAGGATATTGTCAATAACGCGCATGCTTATTCCTGCCGAAGTGCGGCGATGGGATCGAGACTTGCTGCTCGACTCGCGGGGTAAATTCCAGCCGCAATGCCAACGCCGGCACCGACGAACAAGGCTGCAAAAATTGACCAGGGTGCAACGGCCGCTCGCATCGGCGTGGTTGCAGCAATGATGGCGGCGAGCCCGATACCAAGCGCAATGCCGACGGCCGCGCCAACAATACTGAGTGTTGCCGATTCAACGAGGAACTGCGACATGATGTCTCTTTTGCGTGCACCGAGTGCTTTGCGCACGCCGATTTCGCGAGTGCGTTCGGAGACGGCGACCAACATGATGTTCATGATGACCATCGCTCCAACCACCAATCCGATGGCCGGCAATGCCGTGCCAAACAGCACCAGTTTCGACTTGATGGTTTCGAAGAACGCGAGTGCCGATTCAGGTGACTCCAAAGCAAAGTTATCCTTCTTGCCCGGCGGTAGCCTGCGCGCTGATCGCAATATCTCACGCGCCGCTTCCATGCCATCCTTGACGGCTTCCGGGGACGTGGCCTGGACCATCATGCTCTGAATGTCACCGCGAGGTGAAATTTCGCGACCCAGTGGACTGGTGTACGGCGCAATCGCCAGTCGATCGAGCGAAAACCCGAACACCGAGCCCTGTTTCTCGACAACACCAATGACCTCATACGGAGTGCCTTTAATGCGCAACTCACGGCCAACGGGATCGAGGCCTCTGAAAAAATGTTCGGCGACATCGGTTCCGATTACCAGAACGCGCGAGCCGGCCAGCACTTCCTGCGGACCAAATGCACGCCCTTTCTCGATGTTGAACTTCTTGATTGTGAAATATTCGGCTTCGGTAGCGACCGCTTCAACTTGCCGCTGTTTGTTGTAGTTCGAAGTCGCGTAAATGAAGTTTTCGCTTGAAATCGCAGAGCGCGA
>JBDUAX010000667.1:0-1901 GCA_040004455.1 Gemmatimonadaceae bacterium | reverse complement strand
ATTCACACCGGTAAACAATTGTGGAAGTTCAATCTCATTCCGCAAGCGGGTGAATACGGCGCAGACTCGTGGACCAAGGGTTCAAAAGTTGGTTCAGAAGGTGTTGGCAAGAACGATGCGTGGGCCACGTATTCGGCCGATCCCGCGTTGGGATTGGTCTACATTCCCGTTGGCATGCCGTTGATGGATGAATACGGCGGACATCGCCCGGGTAACAATTTGTTTGGTACGAGTCTGATTGCGATTGACGTAAAGACTGGTCTTCGCAAATGGCATTTCCAGATGGTGCATCACGACATCTGGGACTACGACAATCCAATGTCACCGAACTTGATGGACGTCACGGTGAATGGACAACGTCGCCAGATCGTTGCGCAAACAACGAAGCAAGGATGGGTGTACGCATTCGATCGCGTGACCGGTCAACCAATTTGGCCGATGCCGGAAACTCCAGTGTTGCAGAGCGATGTTCCAGGGGAAAAGACAGCACCGACACAGCCAATTCCAAGCAAACCCGCGCCGTATTCACAACAAGGGTTGCTCGAGTCCGATCTGATTGATTTTACGCCGGCTATCAAAGACTCCGCGCTTAAACTCGCGAAGAGATGTCGCATGGGTCCGTACTTCATTCCAGGAACGGCGACCGACGGTTCATCGCCAACAGGACTCAAGTGTTCGTGGTATTCGCCCGGTGCCAGTGGCGGTGTGAACATCGACGGTGGCGCGGCAGTGGATCCAGAATTGGGAATGCTGTATGTCGGATCAATCACAGGGATGTCTAAGATTGAATTGCAGAAAGATCCGTGCTCTGAATTCAACTACAGCTCCATTCACGATTCGTGCGGACAGATTGGCGCTCCTGCGCCTCCGCCAGGCTACAAACCCATGACACGCGCCGGTGGTTTTGCCGGTCGATCAGATGGCACCACGATCGGTGGCGTATCCATTGTGAAAAACAAGGAATTCGGTGGCATCACTGGGTACAACATGAATTCCGGCGACAAGGCATGGTGGATACCGAATGGCGGCATGATTCCCGTCACTTCAGCTGACCCGATGTTTGCGGGAATCAAGTTGCCGCCGCGCGGAGCCGGGGGACAATCGCAAGTCATTACCACGAAGTCGTTGGTTATTTATGGAACGGGTCGCGGTGGTGGACTTCCAACGCCGCCACCTGCCGGCGCTGGTCGAAGCAATGCGCCAGCAGCTGCGCCAAATCCGAACACAGCGCCACCAACCTTGTACGCAGTTGACAAAGCAACAGGCAAACAAGTTGGTGCAGTTGTCATTCCGGGAAAAACCACTGCCGTTCCAATGACCTTCCTGCACAAAGGCAAGCAATACATCGTGTTTGCTACTGGCCAGGGTGCGAATACTTCGCTGGTTGCTTTATCTCTTCCAACGCCCCCGCAGTGATTTTTGCGTAATTCGGGAATACAGAATACAGAATACAGAGTTTTAGAACTGCGCATGCGATCATCGAGATTGCGTGCGCAGATTTCTTTCTGTGGGTTTGAGATTCTTGTGAGCGGGCGCGGTCGCGCCAGACCGTCCGGGCGAAACAACTCGCGCCGTTCCCGCTGCCGCGCTGTGCAATTGCGCTTCGCGCGCACAGCCGGCGCGGCGGCGCTCGCGAGTTTCGCTGGACGGCTGCGTCGACCGCTTCGCCGCTGAGATCATCAGGATGACAACATCACATTGCACAGAGTTCGTTTGTAGTCGCGCGCAGCGCATGACCCAGCACCAATAACACTGCGCGAAAACATCACTGGCGTAGATCGTCGAGTGACATCCGCGCACAGACTTCTTTAGGGTCTGAGAATACAGAATGTGCGAGCTTGAGTTCCTTCCCCAGGCCCCGAACGCCGACCGGCCTCCCGCGGGCCTCTGAGTGCCGCCGC
>JBDUAX010000274.1:0-6303 GCA_040004455.1 Gemmatimonadaceae bacterium | reverse complement strand
GATTGGAAGTTGCTCGCGCGCAGCAATCGCGCGTTTGTGCGACTCACCGACGATCATGCATTGGTGTCAACGTGGTTAGTGGCCGATGCATCCGCGAGTCTGGCGTTTCCGCAAACGGAAGTCGACGGCCGACCCACGAAGTGGAATTTTCTTCGCGCGATTGTTGTCGGGTTGGCCGCGGTGGCGCATGCGAGTGCCGATCCAGTCGGGTTGTTGGTTGCGAGCGGAACGGGTGCGCGGCTCGTACCCCGAACGCGACGCGGAATGGTTCGTGAAATAGGCCGCGCGTTGGAGGAGACACATTGCATTGGTGCGTCGGTGATTGCTCCACTGTTGTCACCGTTGTCAGCCAACTGTCGCGTTGTGATTGTGAGCGACTTGTTGGGTGATTTCGAAGACACATTGCGTGCAGCCGGACAATTGGTTGTGGCCGGTGCGCACGTTGATTGCGTACACATCGTGGCCGTTGAGGAGTTGGAGTTACCCGACGGATCGTTTCTCGCGATTGACCCTGACGACGATTCTGTTGCGCCGCGCGCTTTGCACCGGGCGGCACGCGCTGAATATCGCGCGGCATTTGATGAATTTCGCGCGGAGGCCGCACGTCGCTGGCGCGCTATTGGGGCAGGTTACACCGAAGCGCGAACCGATGTTGCCCCGGCGCGAGTTGTGCGACACGTGGTATCGGGTGCGCTTGGCGAAATTTCGGCGGAGTCGACTGCGATGCCCCATGAAGGACGCCGCGCGTGATTACCGTTGGCTTGCCCTGGCTGCTGGGAGCGTCGGTTGCATCGGCGTTGGTAACGACTGCGCTGCATTTTCTTTCGGTTCGCAAACCGCAAGTGATACTGTTGCCGACCATGCGGTTTCTGCCCGACAGACCGAGGCGCGCGGTGTCGCGCACTGCAAAGCCGAGTGATTTGTGGTTGTTGCTGTTGCGCGTTTGCGCACTGTTGCTGGTGGGAATTGCGTTGTCGGGGATAACGTGGCGCGCCCGGACGTTCACGCACGGTCGCGTGGTCGTAGTGGATCGCAATGTCGATTCCGGAGATCTTGGAACGCTGCGGACGCGCGCCGGATCACTGCTGCATGCGCGAATGCTTGGCGACACGGCCACGCGATTTGTGGTCATGGACTCGACTGCGCGCCCGTTGTCAGTTCGCCAAATGCGCGCTTTTCATGCGGACACAATAAATGCGTTGAACGGTCATACGAAACTGTCGTCGATGATCCTCGCGGGGACACGCGGGGCCAGCGCGCTCGTGCGCGAGGAGTCGAACATCGATTCCGTCGAGCTGGTGATACTGGCGCCGATTGATCGAGCGATGACGGACGCCGCCCTGCCGGCAGCGCGCGCATTATGGCCGGGCAATATTCGATTGATTGACCTGGCATCGGAAGAATATTCCTCTGATACCGTGACGCCGAAAATTTCCATGACCGGAGCGCCGGCGAGTAGTGCGGTGTTGTCTGCGCTGACGGAATTCGGTGCGGTTCGAGTGGATACGGGAAGCACTGTAACTGTGAGTGCTGCAGTTATTCCAGGTAGTGTGCCCGCCCTTACGACCGTGATCGAGTGGCCGGAGTCGGGGGTACCAGACGGTTGGAGCAAAGTGAAGCCCGACACGATCGGAGCAATTGTGGCGCGCGGTCGCGCACTGGTGTGGCCATTTGTGCGCAGTGCCCGTATTCCTGACTCACTGTCGCAACGTGGTCGTGCGATTGCGTGGTGGAGTGACGGCGTTGTCGCGGCGATAGAAACGAGGACCGCGAATTCGTGCGTCCGCCATGTTGGGATTACCGTGACCAATGCAAGTGATGTGATGCAGGGGCGCGGCGCGCGCGCGTTGTTGTCCGCCGTCGCGGCCCGGTGTGATGTGCGAGTAGTAACGCCAGTGATGACCGATGAAGTGCGCGATAGGCTTGAGGGAACACGCCGGGCGGCGCCAGCGAGCGCATTTACCGTCCCGAACTCCGCGCACACACCGTATGCGTCGCTGTTGCTGCTAATTGCGTTGCTACTGCTGGCCGTCGAATGGTGGGCCCGTGATCGCGAACGGATGTCCATGCACCTGCGCGCGGAAAGAGACACTCAACAGCGAAACGCCGCGTGATGGCCGACAACGAACCGGACATTGTGCAACGCGTGCGGCGACGCCTTGAGCAAGTGTCGATGGCGCGCGCGATTTCGTTCGCGGTCATTGCCGCGGTGGCGGTGTGGCTCGCTATTTCGCTTGGGTTTGCCTGGGCGTCGTGGTCAGAGTCATTGTCCGCATCGTTGGCGGCGTCGTCGAATGTCATCGCGTCGGTTGCGGCGGTGCTGTGCGGCGTCGTCGCCTTATGGTTGTCGCGCAAGAGGGACGGCACAATGTCACCGATGCGCGCCGCGTTGTGGTTGGAGGAACAAGTTCCTAGTCTGCATTTCGCGTTGGCTACCCTGACCGACGTCAATTCAGCAGTTATCGCGATTTCGCCGACAGCACATGAGCGACTCGTTGCGGCAGTTGGCAAGCCGGAAATAGCAACGACACTTCAACAGACGACACGAAGCCGACTCGCCGTGCCGCTGGTTGGTGCAGTCGTTTTGCTCGCGCTCGCAATGCCATTGCACGCCAGGCTGTCGCCGGAAAGCGCGAATGCCGCTGGAGGAGCCGGCATCGGAAAGCGCAACGTGAATGGCGTCGCCCGGAAGGCCGGCAAAGCGCTTTCCAATTGGAAGATTCGCGTTGTTCCTCCGGCGTACAGTGGCATTGCTCCGTCAACATTCGGTGACATTGGGTTGGTGAACGCGCTGGTTGGAAGCGCCGTCGAAGTCAGCGGTGATGATGATGCGGCCCCTGACGTCTTGATTAAGTCAATAACGGATACCGTAAAGCCGAAGTCGCTGTCAGTTACCACATCAGTCACCAATGCGGCAAATGTTTGGCGCACGCACGTCACAATGCCCAACGCCCCCGCCGAAGTTCGCTTCACACTTGGCACCGCCATTCGGCAGTTGCTGCTTGAGCCGCGCGTGGATTCGTTGCCGGTGGTGCGATTGCAGTCGCCCCGTGCCGATAGCGTCTATCGGGTAGCGACCGGTTCCGTAACGCTCGATGCCACGGCGCACGATGATTTTGGATTGAGCAGCGCTGATTTCGAATTGATCGTTACGTCGGGTGAAGGAGAACGGTTTACTGCGAAAACCGTGATGCTTGCAGCGCAAAAATTGAATGGCGAAAAGGATACCCGGCTTCATGCAACAATGTCTCTCGATACCATGAAACTCGAGGCGGGAGACATTGTACACATGCGTGCGGTCGCGCGAGATCGTCATCCCGATGCCGCACGCGAAGCCGGCACGAGCGAGACGCGCACCTTTCGCATTGCGCGCCCAAGTGAATACGATTCCGTTGCTGTTGAACCTGCGCCACCACCGGAAGTGCAGAAGTCGCTCATGAGTCAGCGCATGCTGCTCATCATGACGGAGAAGCTTGAAGTGCGTCGTCCGAGGTTGTCGCGCGAAGTTCTCGTGCGCGAATCACGTTCTCTGGCGGCCGAACAGTCGCGATTGCGGAAGACCGTTGGCGATCTTGTGTTTCAACGTCTCGACGGCGAAGATGGCGCGGATCACACATCGGGTGAGGCCGAGGTACACGGCTTTAAAATCGAGCAGGGAAAACTAGTTCCGATTCCTCCGAATGAAGTGACGTCGTCATCGAACAACGGCGCGCCGCCGCGTACCGAAGCAGAAGGAGACGAATCGCCGTTGATTGGCGTCAACAAGCCCTTGCTTGAGGCGTACAACGCAATGTGGGATGCCGCGAGCGCACTCGACGTTGCCGACCCTAAAACGGCCATTCCACATATGAAGCTGGCCCTGGCCGCCATTGAGCGAGCACGGAGCGCCGAACGTATTTATTTGCGCGGCAAGCCACCCGTTGTCATCATCGACGTCAACAAAATCCGTCTGGCCGGAAAGGACACTGGGCAGAAAAATGAGCGTGCGTCGCGCGAAGCGATATCACCACGCGAAGCTGAGCGTGAATCGCGATTGTTGGCCGCAGCGCTGTTGATGTCGCGCGATGTTGCTGCGGCGCGCGATTCACTGGCATTTTTGCGTTTGGAAACCCTGACCGATGCGCCTCGGCTAGCCGCTGCGTTGAACGATGCGCTGGAAGTGGCCCGGCGCGGCGGAGACATCACCAACGCCTTGATTCGTGCGCGTCGTTTGATCAGCGGCGGAACAGCTGCGGATTCACTCAGCAGCTGGCGTGGTCTTCGATAATGAGAATGCTGTCGTCGTTGAAGGTGTCGGTGGAATCGCCATTCACATTTACCACGGCGCAATACGAGTCGGGAGATTGGGATTCGGGCCCGCTGGTTCCGGCAAACGTTATTGATGCAATCGCGCGCTACACGACCATTCCGGTTGCGCCCAAAGGCATCATCGTGCCGCTGTCGTCGGAAGACGTATTTCGTTCGCCGCTGTTGTATCTCACGGGACATCTTCCCGTTCGATTCACGCCGAAGGAATCGGAAGTGATGGCGGAATACGTGAAGCGCGGAGGAATGCTGTTTATCGACGATCACAATCACGATATCGACGGCCCGTTTAACAAAACGATTACCGAAGAGATTCGCCGAGTGTTGGGTTCGTTAACGCCATTGCCGAATGATCACGAGTTGTATCGCGCGTTTTTCAAATTCGAAAACGGCGCGCCAACAACCAGTCATGAGTTAAACGGCTGGGGAGATAATCTCGTGCACGAACATTTGCTGGCAGTGCTGCGCAACAATCGCATTGGCGTATTGTACAGCAACAAGGATTACAGTTCGGAGTGGGGGTATCACCCCGACAACAAGCGTTTCCTCTCGGTCGATAATACAAAATTTGCCGTGAACATTGTGGTGTATGCCCTCACGCGATAGCACGCCGGCAGAGAGGGCCGCTCGTGCGCACATGTTCCGCGAGCGAGGAGAATTTGCTCTTCGTGTGATTGCGCTGGCGGCACTGGTTGTCGTGGTGCTGATTGTCGCGGGAGTGTTCAGTCCGGATAGATCCAACTCCAAATCGGCCGTGTTGTTTTCGTCGACGCCCAATGCGAAGTCATCGTCAGCGTTGTCGTCACTGTTAAAGCAAATGCTCATAGCCGACAGAACACTGCCGGCGCTGCACGTAGATGCGGGCAACGTGCCCACTGAGGCGACGCGCGCGTTGATGTCAGCAGCGAATGCGATTGGAATTCCTGTATCGTGGACCGACGCAACGAAGAATGCTGCAGTGGCCGTTGAAGCGACGGCGATGATCGACCCGAAAGGCGGCGTTGCACTGCGCGCGGCAGCACCGGCCGGTACTGTGCTTGAGTTCCGTGATTCACTGGGGCTTATCGACAGCGTTCACGCTCGCGCTGGCGGTGGCGCAGTGACCGTTGGGCGCGTGGCGGGTTCTGTGCTTGCGTTGGCAAATGGAGTGCGCGCGCAAACTGCCGCTCCGCCTCCCGTGACCATTCGGCGCATTTTGTTAATCGGAGAAGCCGGTTGGGAATCGAAATTCACAATGGCCGCTTTGGAAGAACGCGGCTGGGCTGTCGACGCGCGATACACACTCGGCCGGAATGTTGCGGTAACACAGGGAGATCCCGAGGTGCCGGACACGTCGCGGTACGCGGCGATTGTTGCGCTCGATTCAACCGCATTGTCGCAAGTATCGGCAATCAGGAAATACGTGCAGAATGGCGGGGGACTGTTAATTGCCGGCGCGGCGACCACGTTGCGCGAGTTTGGTGATTTGCTTCCCGGCAAAGCGGGCGCGCAGCAAGCAGGGGTGCCCGGGGCCCTGGGAACAGACACGCCGCAACAAGCGTTCTCCTGGCGTCCAATCACACCGGATTCGAACGCGTTGGTCATTGCGCGCAGTACTCGAGGCAAGAGTGGAAGTAACAGCGCGACGATTGTTGCGCGCCGATACGGAGCGGGACGCGTTGTTGAGTCCGCGTACAGCGACGTGTGGGAGTGGCGCATGGCGGGCCCGGATGGCAGCGTTGATGCGCATCGACAGTGGTGGAGCGCATTGGTCGCGATGGTGGCATATGCACCTGAAGCCGTCATCGCGAGTGAGCAAATTTCGGCCAGCGATGTTGAGGATCTTCCCGGAAACGCCGCTCCTTACGCAGACATGATGGCGCGTTTTGGAAAATCGGCTGCCGTGCCAACGTTGCTGCAATCGAACGCCGCACCAGGGAGATTCTGGGAAGGGCTGCTGATGATCCTGGCGTTGGTCGCGCTGTTGACCGAGTGGGCCTCGCGACGGTTGCGGGGAGC
>JBDUAX010000023.1:0-21218 GCA_040004455.1 Gemmatimonadaceae bacterium | reverse complement strand
TCGCCGCTTGTCGTTCCGGTTCGCTGACCTCGAGGCAATCATGGCTATTCTCCCACAAAACAGACGCGACCAGGTCAAGCTGGTTATCAGCATCGTGTCGGTCGCGCTCGCGGTTGTTTACTACGTGTATCCGTACACCAAGCGCGAAGTCACGCTGACCGAAGCTGCGGCGCACTTCGATACGCTCGCAAGCGCGAACAGCAAAGCTGAGCACGAATCGAAGAACGGTAACCTCGACCAGTTGCGCGCCGAAGCCGCAGAAAACCGCGCGACGCTCACCGTGATGCGTCGCCTGGTGCCAACTGACAATGAAGTGCCCGCGTTGCTCGAAGAAGTTTCGACAGCGGCGCGTCGCGCGGGTCTTGATGTTGGTGGTGTCGTTCCAGAGCCGGTGATTCCTGGCGAACAATTCGACACGTATCGCTACAAAGTCACGATCATTGGCGGCTATCACCAATTCGGCGCGTTCCTCGCGAACGTTGGTTCACTCGCGCGCATTGTCGCTCCAGTGAATTTCCAACTCGCGACGGCGAATGGCGCAGGCCCGCGTTCAGTGCTTCGGCCGTCGGCGGGACGCACGGGAATGGCGTCAACCATCACGCTGCAAACGTACGTCGAGCGGACGAAGCCGGCGGAGTCTGCCCCACATAAACAGCTCGCGGAGCTCAATCAATGAAAATGCTTCGGGTTGTTCTTACAAGTATGGCACTCTCCAGCGCGGCGACGCTTGTAATTCCGTCGGCAGCCTTCTCGCAAATCACTGCCGCGAAAGCCGCAGCCACAAAAGCGGTAGCTGCGCAGAACGCAAATACAGCAACGCAAATCAGGGAAGGGAATTCGCCGACCGATCAGGTCCGGGCTGAAGCCGCCGGAACGGTCGCACCGTCTGTGCCCTCTCCGAGCAAGTCTTCAGCCATTCCAACTTCAATCACGATCGATCGCGAAGTCTTCAGCTACGCGAGCACCGGTCGTCGCGATCCATACGCGTCACTCATGTCGACGACAGAAATTCGTCCGCTGTTAAGTGACTTGCGTTTGACCGCCATTGCGTTTGACCCCGCAGGAAATAACTCCGTCGCAATTCTCCGCGACAACGTTACGAAGGAACAACATCGCGTCAAAGTCGGTCAGCAGCTTGGTCGGTTGCGCGTTGCCAGCATCAAAGTGAAGTCGGTGGTCTTCTCCATCGACGAATTCGGATTCAACCGACAAGAAACGCTGCAAGTGCGCAGTGACACGACGAAAGCGAGGACACCATGATGGGAATGAAGACAGTCGCGCTACTGGCTGCGGCACTTGTTAACGGCGGCGCGGTTTCCGCGAAAATGCCAATCGTTGCTTCCAATAGCCATACGACCACGCACACGAATTCCGACAGCGCGACGTCGCGCAGTCAGGTTTCCGGTGTCTCGGTCGTCGCGGGAACCAATGGACCGGAAGTAGTGATCGCGGTTGATGCCGCGGCCTCCTTCAATCACTTCACGCTCGAAGGACCACACCGCGTGGTCGTCGATCTGGCCGGTGCCGAAGTCGCATTGCGCGCGCGCAATTACGACGGAGTGGCACGCGGTCCAATCAAGAACGTGCGCATTTCACAGTTCCGCGCCGACACCGTGCGACTCGTTGTCGATCTCGACAATGCGCACACGTATAAAGTTGCGCGCGAAGGCGGAGCGGTGCGGCTCGTAGTCGACGCGCCAGCAGCACAGTTCGCGCGTTGGGAGATGAGCGCGACTGCGACAACCGCTGCTCCTGCGATGAAAGTTGCGGAAGCGCCAGCACCGAAGGCTCCAGCATTGAAAGACCAAACGCACGCGCCGGCGATTACGCCAGCCGTTCTGCATAAAGAAGAAGCCGCGGGCCGGCTTGAAGAGCCAGTGGCTGCTCCGAAGAAAGTAGAAGCGCCGAAAGTTGAAACGGCGCCAGCGCCCAAAGTCGAACAACCGAAAGCGGACGTCGCGAAAGTTGAAAAGGCGCCAGACGCCGTCAAACCAACCGCAGTTGCGCAGCGCGACGCCACGCAAACGGTTTCGGTGCCGGTAACTGAAGCCCCTGCGCCAGCGGCCGCGCCAACACCAGCACCAGTCGCGCGTCGTCAGCAGCCACAACAGAAGCCGCGCATCACCGTCACGTACGACGGCACGGACATTCGCGACGTGATCGCGACGTTTGCATCGTTCTCGGGACGCACAATCATAGTTGGCAAAGATGTCTCGGGTTTGGTTACCGCCGACATCAATGACAAGCCATGGGATGTTGCCTTCCAGGCACTCCTGGCCGGCCAGGGACTTTCCGCCACGGAAGACGCCAGCGGCATTCTCACGGTCGATAGCTATCGCAACCTCGCGTCGAACCAGGCCCTCGAGCCACTCGTCACGCGCATTCTCGACGTGAACTACGCGAAAGCATCAACGCTTGCGCAAACCGTACAGAAATTGCTCGCCCGCGATTGCACCGGCCTGTCCACAATGGCAACCGGACGCGACCTCGGCATGAATATGCAGCAGCAAGGCAGCGGTTCAAGCGGGAATCAGAGCGGCATGCAAGGACAGGGTTGCGTCGTTCGCGGTTCTGTCGCGGCCGATAGCGCAACGAACAAGTTGATCATCACCGAAGTGCCATCGCGTTTGCCGGAAATCGTCGCACGCTTGCAGGAACTCGATATCCGCACGCCACAAGTTGCGATCAAGGCAAAGATTGTCTTCGTCAATCGCACCAACATGCAGGACATCGGGCTCGCGTACGACCTGGGCACCGGCACGAAGCAGTTCTTCCAGCAGCTTGTGCCACGTGTCGATCCGAGCACGCTCCGGGGCATCGACACAAACGGTGACGGTGTTCCTGATGCATTGGGCGGTGGCACGGCGTATGAAGGCCCGGCCCGCATTGCACTGGGCGGCAACGCTATCAGTGGCATTGCAAACGCCGGCAACGCAATCAAGCCGAACGCACTCAACCTGATTTACAGCGCCGCGCTTGGAAAATATCAGTTGACGTCATTCCTGAATGCGCTCACGACTTCATCGCTCGCCGATGTGCAGTCGGAGCCCAGCGTGACGATTCTGAACAACCGCACCGCGACGATTTTCGTCGGCCAGGAAATTCCAATTCGCGTCATTGATGCGAGCGCTGGCGGCAGTGGCGGCAGTGGTGGCGGTGGCGGCGGCGGAGGAAGTCAGCCCAACGCGGCGGCGTTCTTCCCACGGGCCACAGTGTCGAAAGAAGAAGCTGGTATCAAACTGACCGTCACTCCGCAGATCACGAACAACAAGATGATTCTGCTCGATCTCATCGCGGAAAACTCCAGCGCTGAAATCGCGAACACGGACATCGGCGTTGTGTTCAATCGCCAGAAGGCGCAGTCGCAGGTGCTCGTTGCTGATGGTGAAGCAGCCGTCATTGGCGGACTCACCGTGACGGAGAAGACAAACTTCCGCAGCGGCATTCCGTTCCTCATGAATCTCAAGTGGATCGGCAAGCTGTTCTCGCAGAACACCACCAACGTCACCAAGCGCGATCTCCTCATTCTCGTCACTCCGCACATTCTCGACGACGGCCAAGCGTCGTCGGGTCGCTAAGGCCACGAGGATACGATCAATGCGAATCACTCACGTAACTCAGCCCAAGAAGCTGATGATATCGGTCGGCCGGAAGGCCGCAATCACGATTGCATTCGGTGCTGCGATGTTTGCCGCCGCGTGCAGCGGTGATGAAGTTGCTGGTGGTCCTTACGCGGATGCAGTCAAGCCGCGCATTACGTTGGCCAAAGGCAATTCGACTGCGGATTCGATTCTGCCAGTCAGTATCAGCGCCCGCGACGACATCGGTATCAAGACCATTCACGTCACGCTCGCTGGCGGTGTTGTTGCTTCGTACGACACCACGTTGACGTCTGCTTCAACAGCACTCGATCTGGGCGTGTCCTTCCTGGTTCCGAAAGCCGCACCTCTCGGATCGACGGTCACGGTGCGCGCCATTGTCACCGACGGCGCTGGAAACAAGTCGGATACTGCGCGACTCGTGATGACGGTTGGCAATCTCACGCCACCAACGGCCGTTGTCACCAGCCCCGCCGCCGGTTCGCCGGTAGTCGTGGGCAAGTCGCTGGTCATTTCGTTCACTGGCCAGGCCCGTTATCGCATTCGGACGCTGGGCTACAGCATCAAGGGCGCGTACGTGTTTGCCGATTCGGTGCTCTACACGACGCCGCTCAAAGACTCCGTTGCTGCACTCGATACACTGGTCATTCCTGACACAGTGAAGGGCGCCACAATTACCGTCACTCCGTTCATTGTCGATTCCCTGTTGCAGCGCGTCGAAGGAACGCCTGTGGCCTACCTCGTGCAGAGTGCCACGCAAACAACGACAATTCCCGTTGTGAAGAACGGCGTCACAAAGCGTCTCGAAACGAACGATACAATTTTCGTTGAAGCAACGGACCCCGTTGGCATCGGTTTCCTGGGCTACGAGATACGTAATTTGGCGGGCGTTCTGGTGGCGAGTGATTCCGTGTCGTCGACGGGAGCGTTTTCAACGCTTGTGCGTACGTTTCGCACGAAAATCAACGTTGCATCCTATCCAACGACGGTCACAGTTACTGGATTCGCACGCAACACCAACGGACGTCGCGACTACGCACGCACCGTAACAGGTGGCATCAAGCTCGACACTTCGATCGTGGTGGCAGGTTACACCAACGCATTACCGGACGGTGGAACGATTGCTGACGCGTTGTACTTCCCGCGCAACGATCGCCTCTATCTTACCAACATTGAGCGCAATCAGCTGGAGGTGTACAACCTGGCTGATTCCTCATTCAAGGCGCCGGTGGTTGTTGGGTCACGTCCGTGGGGCATCTCCGGTTGGCCGCGCACCCGCGGTGGCGTAATGGGCGACACGTTGCTCGTTGCGAACTCCGGTGGAACAAACATCAGCTACGTCGACCTGAACCGCGGAACGACTGGACGCGAAGTATATCGTTACCCTCTGCCGAACATCATCGCGTATACGGTGACCACGGTAAAGTCGACAACGAGCGACGCGAATATCACGCAGCGCACGCCGCATGATTTCTCCGACCGTCCCCAGTATCTCGCGTCAACGTGTACGGGTGGTCTAACGGCAACGTCTCAGTGTGGTGATGTGGTGCTTGTGTACTCCACGACGCCAACGCCAGGTCAGACAGCACCGTTCAACAACGCCGGCACCGTGCGTTGGGAGAACCTGTCGCAAGCCACGTCGCACTTCTTCTTTGAACAGGCCATCGGACAGACGTCGGGTCGTGCCGATACGCTCGAAATTGTTCGCTACGCCGCAAACGGCGTCGGCAAAGACTCGGTGCTTGTGCCGTTCATTCAATCAGTACAATCAGGTAACGGAAGCTTCAACTATTCCGTGGTTGTGCGAATTGATCAACTGGCGTTCCGTGATACCACCTATGTTCGCAACTCGGGCAACTTCCGCGGCGCGGTCATTGGTGAAGGCGGACCGGTGCTTGGAAGTCGTGCGATGAACTACGACGTCACCAGTGGCTTCGATCTGTTGCCACCAACGCCGGTCATCGACAACGGTATCTCGCGTCCAATCGACGTCAGCGATTTCATCGCGAACGCGTTTGCACGAGTGCAGGGCGTCGGCATCAACTTCGATGCGTCGCTGTCGGCCGTGAAGGGTGATTCCACGTACATCTTCGACAAGACGTTGCGTCTGCAGGGTATCCTGCAATCGCAGTCCAGTGGCGGCGGTCTCGATTTCCATCCGGCCAACACCGGGTTGAATTCAACTCCGCTCAATTCACGTCTCGCGTTCGTCGCATCGAACGAGCCCGTCATCGACATCTTTGACACCTATTGTTTCAAGAAAGTGTCGTCGGTCCCGATTCGTGATCCGATCATTGGCCCGGTGCGCGCGTCAGTGCGTCCAAACGGCCAGATCGTGTTGATCGGTGCAACGATTCGCGGTGTCACGCTGGTTGCGTTGCCGAACACGTTCACCACGAGCTGTCAGTAGCTTCACAGTGAATTGAAGGCGTGGTTCAAGGCAAAGCGCCGCATCCGAAAGGGTGCGGCGTTTTTCTTTTGTGTCGGGGGCAACCCATTCAATTGTCAGCGTTTCCCCCACACAGCAATACACCAACGTTACTTGTGCTCCGCAAATCCTCAATCGGCTACAGCACCTCCTTGCCGATCCCGAGCCTCTTGCATGAGATCACATTGCGACAACAACGAACAGTCGTAAACAACACAGTCAGGTGGCGACGTGGTGAGCTCTTCCTTGACATACTTGCTCACCATGATGCCATACAGGTTCCCAGTGCTGGCCGGCCTCGCTTGTTTCGCGTTGCCTCAGCTCGCTGCGCAATCGTCCTCGCCAACGGTTCAGGTACACGGGTTTGCCGATTGGGGTGTGGGACACAGCGACGGCGGCACCTTCGAATTTGGCTCGAAGCGTGGCACGTCGAGCCCGGGAACATTCGCACTTGTGTTAAGTGCTGTTCCGGCACCGCGCATTGCGTTGGCAACGCAAATTGGCTTCAATGGACTCGGCGAAGACCGCACTGAAGCCAAACTCGATATCGTGTTCGCGCAGTATCACTTTTCCGACAAATTCAATTTCAACGTGGGGCGCGTCAAGCAGCCTTTCGGCGAGTACACCGAAATCTTCGATGTCGGGACCGCGCACAACATGTTGGGCCTTCCGCATGGAGAATACGATGACTCCGGCATGATGGGCGAAGTGTACAACGGTGTCGGATTTACCGGCGGTGTGTTTGCGGATAGTCGTTGGGGATTGCGATACGACGGTTACGTCGGTGACATAGCGCTGCGAGTGACGCGGCCGTGGGCGGATCAAGTTGAGTCCATCAAGTTGCTGCACGAAGTCATTGGCGCGCGAACAATCGTTGAAACGCCAGTGGACGGTTTGAGTTTCGGCGTTTCCATCTACACGGGACATCTTGACGACGTGAATGATCCCGATTCAAGGGAACGACACACGGTGGTCGGCGCGCAGGCAGATTGGGCCAACAATCGTTTCGGCGTTCGCACTGAAGCGACACGACGGCAGGAGCGAAATCTCTCGGAGTCCAGCGCCTATCTCGAAGGAACGGCTCGCCTGAACCCTTCGTGGCAACTAGCCGCGCGCCTTGATCACTCGCAGGCCGCAGGCGCGGACTTTAATGGTGCCTCGTCTTCACTGGGGCAGCACACCGACATCGCGATTGGATTGAACTATTGGTTTGCACCGGGTTTCGTGTTGCGCGCCGAATTCCATGACGTTGCCGGAAACCGATTTGTGGTGCCGTTGCGCCCGCAGGACACCGGGCGACGCACGCATGTGGTGCAGTTTGGCAGTCACTTCAGCTTCTGATTCATGCCAATGCAAACATCCAACGCGTTTCCCGTGGCGCGCTCAGTGGCGATTTGTGCAGTCGTGATGACGCTCGTCACGAGTGCAAGCGCTCAGGTCGCCTCCGCGCAGGCCTACAAACTTATCGTCAACGACGCCAATCACGCGTCGGGGATATCGTCGTCAGAAGTCGCGCAGATATTCATGAAGAAGAAAACGGATTGGCCATCGGGTGAAGCGGTAATACCGGTAGACCAGTCGGCAAACTCGCCCTCACGCGTCGCTTTCTCCAAAGATGTTTTACATCGCGACGTAATGGCGATGAAGTTGTACTGGCAACAACAAATGTTTGCAGGTCGTGCAAACGCCCCCGACGAGAAAGCGTCAGACGCGGTCGTTGTCGCATACATCAAAGACAACCCTGGCGCCATCGGATATGTCTCGTCGGCCGCTTCTACAACCGGTGTCAAAGTACTCGTCATTCACGAGTAGTTGACGTCGCAACATTAATCGCGTTTGCCCGTTGTCCTGCAGTTCTTTCAAGGCACCCATGCGCTCGTTAAAAACACAGCACAAGATTCTTCTGCTCCCAGTCGTCGCCGGCATGGGGGCGCTGTTCGTCCTTGCTGCCAGCTTTACGCTTGGTCGGCAGAACGTCGCCGCGCTTCAGCGAATACAAACCGACTACTATCCGTCCATCACACTGAGTCGGAAAATTGAAGCGACTATCAACGCAGTCCAGCGCACGGTGCAGGACGCCGTCGCGCAAGGCGATGTTGAAGGATTGAAGCGCGCCGACTCGTTAGCGGCCATTGTCCGGAACGATCTCGACACAGCCAACAACTACTCCGCGTTCAGCGCCAATCGTCGCGCCAATTTACTCAACGATTTCAATGCGTATTACGCGCTGGCGTCGAGAACAGCCAACAATCTGCTGCGTAAGCAACTCGATGACTCTCTGGGCGTGCACATGTCGGCTATGTCCTCGAGCTTCAACTCTCTGCGCGACAGCGTCACTCGCAATACGAATGCTACAGAGCACTCGGTGCAGATCGCATTTGTCGCCGCAACGTCGCGCGAGAATCAATCTTTAGTTGCCGAGGTCGCAATACTGGCAGTGCTGATTGGCATTCTTGGGGCGCTTTCCTGGCACTTTGTTCGCGACATTCTCGGCACACTTCGCGAGATTGCGGACGCGGCGCGACACACCGCACGCGGCGATCTCACGCGGGAGATCACCTTCAAATCCGACGATGATCTCGGAGTTGTCGCAGAGTCCTTTCGCGAATTGACCAACTACCTCCGTGACATTGCCGCGGCCGCAGACGCCGTTGCTCACGGCGATCTCACTACGCGCATTACGCCGCGTTCCGATGTCGATGTAGTTTCGCGCAACATGCAAAGAGTAACAGACACACTTGGTCAATTACTGGCGCAAACACAAACACAAGTGAACGCCGCGCGCATTGGCAAACTTTCTCATCGCAATGACTCGACGCGCTTCGATGGCGCGTACGCACAACTCATCAACGAAACCAACGCTCTGCTGGATGCCGTAACGGCACCCATCGCCGATGCAAGTCGAGTGCTTGAGTGCATCGCCAAACGAAACTTGAGTGTGCGGGTTGCCGGTTCGTACGAAGGCGACTTTGCAACGATCAAGACTGCCATCAATACGGCCGCAACCAATCTTGACCAGGCGCTCGCCGACGTGTCGGCCGCCAGCGAACAGGTGGTGAGCGCCGCCGCCGAAATCACGTCCGGGAGTCAGGCGCTCGCCCGAGGTTCTTCTACGCAAGCGAGTTCGATGGACGATGTCGCATCGAGTCTCGAAGAAATGGCGGCGATGACGCGCGAATCGGAATTCAACGCAAAAACTGCGTGCGCACTGGCGAACGACGCTGAGGTCGAGACGGCGGCCGGCGTCGCTGGTATGCAAAATCTGACCGCAGCCATGCATCGCATCAAACTGTCAAGCGATTCGACCGCACGGATTGTACGCACGATCGACGAAATCGCGTTTCAGACGAATTTGCTCGCGTTGAATGCCGCCGTCGAAGCCGCTCGCGCTGGCGATGCCGGCCGAGGGTTCGCGGTCGTTGCCGAAGAAGTGCGAAGTCTTGCGCTGCGATCTGCGGCCGCAGCCAAAACAACCGCCACACTTATTGAGGAAGCCGTCAAGAACGCTACAGACGGTGTGAACATTACCGAAGGCGTTGTTCAACGCCTTGAGCGCATTTCTTCAGGGGTGAAGAAAGTTGCAACCGTAATGGGAGACATTGATGCTGCGAGCAAGCAACAGGCACTCGGCATTCAGGAAGTCAATCAGGCCCTGAATCGCATGACGACGGTAACGCAACAAAACGCAGCCGCGTCGGAGGAATCGGCCTCGGCCGCAATTGAACTCGTCAGCCAGGCAGAAGGGTTGCAGGAAATGGTTCGCAAATTTCAGATCAGTAGTCGCCCCGGTACGTCGGCAGTGAACAACGCGCTCGATCGCCGCGCTGCATTGGCGAAGGTGTTCGATGAAGATGAGATGATGCTGCAGCGCTTCTAACGTTGCAGCATCTGCTCGGTGATTACTTCGAACGCCCGCCGTGCTTGGTTTTCCCCATCGGATGATGATCCTTCGACTCGGTCTTGTGCACCGCGTCATTCGACATCGGGCCTGCCAATTCCTTGTTTTGATCTTCGTGAATTGCCGGTTTGCGCGTTTCATCCATGTTCTTCACGGGCTTCGAATCGGGCTTCTTGTCAGTCATGAAAGCTCCTCTTGTAATTGTCTGAATGCCCAAGTTACGATCTGTGCAACACCAGGTTGCTGATTTTGTCATGAATTTTCTGGCAAGAAAATGGACATTCGTCACACTTACTTCCCTAATCCGCGCAATCCGCGTTCAACCCATTCAACCAATTCCGGGTCGTCGGCAATAACTTCGCTGCTCACTTCAACCCACGTGCCCATTGGCCGATCACCGCCGGGAGCAAACGGCTTGACTCCCTTTTGTCTGAGCAATTTGGCGTATTCATCTTTCGGCGTTTTCACCAGCAACGATTCGCGCCACACAATTACGAACGTCGATTTTCCTCGCAGAAATCCGCGGCCACTGAACACATTCTTCTGACGAAATCCAACTTCGTTTATCTGTCGCAGCGCGTCATCAACGCGTTCGACTAATCCGTGATCGTAAGCCATGTTGAGAACTGGTAAATGAGTTGGAATTGGGGCCGAATGCGGCGAACAAGGGGCGTCGATGGCCATGCAGTCAAAGTTCACGCTGTAAAAAAATGCAGTCCCCCCTCCGCGCCTCCGCGAAACCGTCACTCCACCGTGCACCATTCCGCGCCTCCGCGTGAACAATAGTTCGAATCCACGCAAATCCACCCGAATGCCCGCCCCTCTTTCGCCCTCCGCGCCACCGCCCGCAACCTGCGCGCCCTCATTATCTTCACCCCGAACCCAAGCCAATTCTCACCACTAAAGCATGCTCCGTTTCACCACCGCCGGCGAATCACACGGCCCAGCACTCGTCTCCATTCTCGAAGGCATGCCCGCCGGCCTGCCGCTCCTTGCCGATGATGTGAACACTGAACTCGCGCGTCGCCAACAGGGCTACGGGCGCGGTCGTCGCATGCAAATCGAAACCGATCGCATGGAATTCCTCTCCGGCGTGCGCGCGGGTGAAACACTCGGCTCCCCCATCGCGATGCTGGTGCGAAACGCGGATTGGAAAAACTGGATCGACATCATGGACCCGGCTCCGCGTGACACCGACGCCAACGGTCCGCGCAAGCGCGTTGTCACACGTGTGCGCCCGGGTCACGCAGATCTCACCGGCATTCTCAAATACGATCGCAGCGACGCGCGCGACATTCTTGAACGTGCATCCGCGCGCGAGACAACTGCGCGTGTTGCAGCGGGCGCCATCTGCAAGCGTTTGCTCACCGAAGTTGGTGTGAGCATTGGTTCGCATCTCGTGCATCTCGGTGGCATCGATGCAAACCCCACGCATCCGCTTCCAGAAAATTTGAATGCGGCAAGCGATGAATCGCAGTTGCGCACGCTCGATGCCGATGCCGAAGCGCGCATGATCACACTCATCGACGAAACCAAACGCGCCGGCAACACACTCGGCGGCATCTGCGAGGTTGTTGTTACCGGATTACCGGTTGGACTCGGCTCACACGTGTCGTGGGATCGCAAACTCGATGGACGTCTCGCGCAGGCGATGCTGTCAATTCCCGCAGTGAAAGGCGTCGAATTTGGTTTGGGTTTTGACACTGCGCGCCGCACTGGTGCCGATGTTCACGACGAAATTGACGCAGCACCGGGACGCACGCGCACTGGGCATGTGCAACGCAAAACAAATCGCGCTGGTGGAACAGAAGGTGGCATGTCGACAGGCGAACCGCTCGTCATTCGTGTTGCCATGAAACCCATTTCAACATTGATGCGTCCACTCGGCACCGTCGATGTTGCAACTGGTCAGGCAGCGCAAGCCGTTGCGGAACGCAGCGATGTTACGGCGGTCCCGGCGATGGGTGTTATTGCTGAATCGATGGCAGCGTTTGTGTTAGCGCAGGCGTTGCTCGAGAAGTTTGGCGGCGACTCGTTGCACGAAGTTCAACGCAACTTGAGTGCGTATCTCGCTCGGCTTGACGAGCGAGTGGAGTATCAGAGCTGAGTCTCTCACGCAGCGATGCGGGGAACCTTCCGATAACGTCTCGACTAAATCTCTTGCGAATGCGTCGGTGAAGGCTCCCATTCAATCATCCGCAGCAAGTATTCTGCGCGGTCATTTAGTGTTGGTCGGCCTCCCGGGTGCCGGGAAATCGACGATAGGCCGAGCGGTTGCGAGAAAGCTGCGTCGACCATTTGTTGACTTCGACGTCGAGCTTGAGCGTCGGCAGGGCATGTCGGTGACCCAATTGTTTGCCGAACGCGGGGAAGCGGCCTTCAGGGCGCTGGAGGTGCAATTAACTGGCGAACTCATCCATACAGAGCGCTCGGTTTTTGCTCCGGGAGGGGGTTGGATTACAAATCCGGGGGTTTTGGCACTTGTTCGGCCGCCCGGGCGTATCATCCATCTCAAGGTCAGTCCGGCGGGTGCATTGAAGCGATTGGGCAGCGCGCGGGCGTCACGCCCACTATTAATGGAGAGCAGTCCGCAGGCGGTTTTGGACCGATTGTGGTTAACCAGAGAAGCTCTCTACGCCTTGGCGGATGCCGAGGTAGATACTGAAGTCGTTGATTTTCAAGGCGTTGCAAACCGCGTGGTGGAAATCGCCCGGGGGCTTGACGCCGCACCAGGTTAATAAATGGACGAACGGTGGGGTCGATTACTCGAAGACTTGAAGGCACGGTTCAACTCCGACTCAGACGTCGTGGAGGTTGAGGCGTACCTATCGTCGCAGGGCTACGACGGAGGGCAAATTGGGGAGATTCTGGAGCTACTGTACAGCGACACGGTCTCAGAACTCCCTGAAATGGCCAACGCAATGGAGTCCCGCACGTTACCGTTGCGGGTGCAGGGGCCGCACGAACGCGGTCGTTTTTCAGCCGAGGCTTGGGGTTACCTGATCATGCTGGGTGGCTCTGGTCTCGTTTCACAGCACGATTTCGAGCAACTGGTTGAACGCGCTTTGCTCCATGTAGATGGCCGCATCGGCCTCGCAGAAATCCGCGCCATCGCGGAAGACGGCGGTTTCGATGACGCATCGACCATGAGTGACCGTTCCCTGGTGCATTAGGCAGTTATTAGGCACATGCCAATAAAGAAGGCTATGAAAAAAGCGTCATCGTCGGCCGCGAAAACGGCCGCGAAGAAACTGGTTCCCGCTGCTGCGAAGAGTTCAGCGCCGGCGGGGCCGAGTAAGGTCGCGACCGCACAGGTCGGGAATACGAAGGTTGCATCCAAAACGGCGACGAAAACTGCTGCAAAAGCCGCGGTGAAGTCGGCCGTGAAAACCGTCACCACCACTGCTGTAAAAACAGTTGCCAAAACTGCCAGAAAAGCGGCCACCAAAACGGCAGCGAAGAAGGCAGTCGCAACCAAAGCGCGTTCGCGTTCGAGGTCCACTGCTTCTATAGAAGAGGATTCCGGACCGCCTCCCGAAGGGGGCACAACGCTCGTGATCGTCGAGTCACCAACGAAAGCGAAAAACATCGGCAAATATCTGGGACGCGCGTACACCGTGCGCGCCACGGTTGGTCACGTTCGCGATTTACCTGCCAAAAAACTCGGCATTGATGTCGATCACGGTTTCACTCCCGAGTACGTCACCATCGAAGGCAAGGAAGACATTCTCAACGACCTCAAAACAATTGCGCGCGGAGCGAGAGAAGTCTTCATCGCGACCGACGCCGATCGTGAAGGGGAAGCCATTGGTTGGCATGTTGAACAGTACTTTACCAAACCCGCGCGCAACGCTGTAACTGCACCAATTCGTCGGGTGTTGTTTCATGAAGTGACGAAAGACGCTGTGCAAAAAGCGATTGCAAAACCAATCAAAATTGACAGCGACAAAGTTGATGCGCAACAAGCGCGTCGCGTGCTCGATCGTCTCGTTGGTTATAAGGCAAGCCCCGTGTTGTGGAAGACAGTCAAGAAAGGACTGTCGGCCGGCCGCGTGCAGACTGTCGCACTTCGAATCATCGTCGAACGCGAGCGTGAAATTCGTGCGTTCAAGCCCGTTGAATATTGGTCAGTTTCTGCCGATTTGCAGAAGGGCGCGCAGGCGTTCGTTGCAAAACTGCATCAAATTGACGGCAAGAAACCGGAAATTCATAACGCCGCAGAAGCCGATTCAATTCTCACCGCGCTCAAGGGCGTAAAGAATTTTCCGGTTACCGAAGTCAAGCGTCGCGAGAAGAGAAAAAATCCGTCGGCGCCGTTCACAACGAGTACGCTGCAACAGGAAGCGGCGAAGAAGTTGGGCTTTGGTTCCAAGCGCACGATGCGTCTCGCGCAGGATTTGTACGAAGGCATCGACATTGGCGGTGAAGATGGCGCGCAGGGTCTCATTACGTACATGCGCACTGACTCGACGCGCATTTCCGAAGACTCCGCCGCTGCGGCGCAAGCGATTGTTCGCGCCGAATACGGCGAAGATCATCTCGCCAAGGGACTGCAGTTGTACCCGAGCGCGAAGTCAAATGCGCAGGACGCGCACGAAGGTGTTCGTCCAACGTTTCCGCACGTTAAGCCCGATGCGCTGCTTGCCAGGAAGCTCACCGCCGATCAATTCAAGCTCTATCAATTGATTTGGCAGCGCTTCATGTCATCACAAATGGCGCCCGCAGTATTTGACACCACAACCGTTGATTTTGATATCAAAACTGCGTCGCGCGAATTTCAGTTCCGCGCAACCGGCTCGGTCATCAAGTTCAACGGCTTCCTTGCGTTATATCGCGAAGCAAAGGAAGAGGGCGATTCGAAAGCGCTGGAAGACGAACAAGCGTTGCCACTGCTCGAGCTCAAGGATCAAGTGCCGTGCAAAGGCATCAATCCGAAACAGCATTTCACCGAGCCGCCACCGCGTTTCTCCGAAGCGTCGCTGGTGAAAGAATTGGAACGTTTGGGCATTGGTCGTCCATCTACCTATTCGTCAATCATTTCAGTGTTGGCGGACCGACGCTACGTGTTGCTGGAACAGCGTCGCTTCTTCCCAACACCACTTGGTGAAACCGTGGAGAAAGTCATGGTGAAGAAATTCCCCGCGATTTTCAACGTTGGTTTTACTGCGGAAATGGAAGAGGATCTCGACAAGGTTGAAGAAGGCAAGATGAAGTGGCAATCGGCGCTCAAGGATTTCTGGACGCCGTTTCAAGCCACGCTCAACGACAACGATCTCGATGCACTCATTGCCGAGGCGCATGATTTGTCGGCGCTGGAAACCGAGCGTTGCCCGATTTGCAAAACGGAACGCGGCATTGAAAGCAAACTTGTTGCGAAAGGTGGGTTTTTCGGACCGTTCGTTGCGTGCGAGCTGCATCCGAAAGGGTGTACGTACACGCGCCCGATCAAGGGGGAACGCAAACCGGCGGAACTCACGTCGCACATGTGTCAGGAGTGCGGCGCACCAATGGTCGTACGTCACGGTCGCGGTGGTGACTTCCTGGGCTGCAGTCGTTTTCCGAAGTGTCGCGGAACGCGCAGCATGCCGACTGGTGTGAAGTGTCCGAAAGATGGTGGTGAAATTTCGGAGCGTCGCAGCAAAAAGCGTGGCAAGGCGTTTTACGGGTGCGAGAACTATCCCAATTGCGATTTCGTTGTGTGGGATAAACCTGTGGCCGAAACGTGTCCCGATTGCGGATATGTTGGCGCTGAGATGAAGAGCAACAAAACGCGCGGCAATTATCGCAAGTGTCTGAAGTGTCAGAACGAGTGGGATGTCGCTACGCCGGAAGATGAAGAGGTTGGAGAGGTCGTCGGCGCGGCCTAGCGTTGGGAATTGCGGAGTTGCAGCGACGGCGTGGGTTGGAGCGAACGTTCAGTATTCAACTCCAATTCGTTAGCCGTGAAGACTCTTCTGCTTGGGTTTATGCACTTCTCGCGCATACTGGAGCTTCAACGCTGAATTTGTCGGTAGTCGATGCTATCTTCGTTCATGGCCCAAACCGAGCAGCGTGTAAAAGCAGCAGACATCCCAGTTCAAATAATCGGCGGCGGCCTGGCCGGATCTGAGGCCGCCTGGCAACTCGCTGAACGCGGGCACGATGTTGTGCTGCACGAAATGCGGGGCGTGCGCGGCACTGCGGCGCACAAGACCAATCGCCTCGCCGAATTGGTTTGCAGCAACACCTTCAAGAGCACCGACCACACGAACGCGCACGGATTGTTGAAGGCGGAAATGCGCGAGTTGGGGTCGATCATTCTTGAATGCGCCGACCTGGCGCGCGTGCCAGGTGGAACTGCGCTCGCAGTGGACCGCGATGTGTTTTCAATTGGCGTTGATTCACGCGTGCGTGCGCACCCGCGCATCACGATCGTGAATGAGGAAGTCAGTGAGTTGCCAGATGTCGGCATTGTTGCGACGGGGCCGCTTACCTCCGATTTGTTGTCCGCCGCAATTCGCGGACGGTTAGGAGTAGAGAATCTCGCGTTCTATGATGCCATTGCTCCGGTGCTCTCACTCGAAAGTATTGATCAGGACATTGCGTTTCGCGCGTCGCGCTGGAACAAGGAAACAATGGAAGGCGCGAGTGACGAAGGGGCGTATCTCAATTGCGCGATGTCGCGCGACGAATATGACGCGTTCATCGATGCGCTAACAGCGGCCGATCAATTCACGTCGCACGAATTTGACAAGGTGCCATATTTTGAAGGGTGCATGCCCGTCGAAGAGATGGCGCGCCGCGGAAAAGAGTCGTTGCGTTTTGGACCAATGAAGCCCATCGGATTGCGTGACCCGCGCAGCGAGAAGCGCCCACATGCTGTTGTGCAATTGCGGCAGGAAGATCGCGCGGGGCGCATGTGGAATCTCGTCGGATTTCAGACACGTTTGCGCATTCCCGAGCAGCAGCGTGTGTTTCGCATGATTCCGGCGTTGGCAAATGCCGAGTTTTGCGCTTTGGCAGCATTCATCGCAATTCGTATCTCAATGCGCCGGCAGCGTTGTCGTCGCATCTCGCGTTGCGTGATGCACCGATGACGTTGTTCGCGGGGCAGCTCACCGGCGTTGAGGGGTACACGGAGAGCACGGCGACCGGATTGCTGGCAGGGATCAATCTCTCGCGCATGTTGCACGGGCTTGACCCTGTGGTGCCCCCCGCGACTTCAATGATGGGGGCGCTGTATCGTTACATGCGTGAGGCCGATCCCAAACACTTTCAGCCGATGAACGCGAATTTCGGTTTGTTGGATGATCTTGCGGAAACGCCACGCGACAAGGCGGTCAAGCGACAGATGTTTGCGGATCGTGCGTTGACTGACTTGCGGGAGTGGCGTGACCGCGAGCTGGGTTCGATGCCGGCGAGCGTTTGATGGCGCGCGAACCTGATCCAGAACCTGACGCGAACGCCACACTGCCCGCGCCGCCCGCGCCGCCCGCGCCGCTTCCCGCGGACATTCAGGAATTCCTGACGCACCTCGAAAAGGAACGCGACGTCTCGCCGAATACACTTTCGGCCTACACCCGCGACCTACGTTCATTCAGCACGTATCTCGCCAGCGTGAGAGGCATCGATTCGTGGGAATGGGGTGAGCTCGGTCGTCTCGATATTCGCGGCTGGATGGCGCACCTCACGCGACAAGGACTGGCAAAACGATCAATTGCACGTGGATTGGCTGCCGTGCGCAGCTTCTACCGGTGGATGCATCGGGACGAACGCGTTGATGTGAATCCGGCGCGCGCAGTACGGTCACCAAAACTCGCGCGCACGCTGCCCGGAAATCTCGATCGCAACCAGACGGACACGTTGCTTGCACTGGCTGCAACGCGGGCGGGCAGCGGCAATTTTACCGACGTACGCAACTGCGCAATGCTCGAGATGTTCTATTCGTGCGGATTGCGACTTTCGGAACTGCGTGGCATTGATCTGGGAGACATCGATCTCGTCATGCAGCAGGTGAAAGTGCGCGGTAAAGGACGCAAGGAACGCATTGTTCCAGTAGGCGATCACGCACAGCGCACAACACGAAATTATCTTGTCAAGCGCGACGAACTACTTGGGAGATTGGGAGCGCCAAAACCGAAGAATTCTGATTCGGATGCCGCGAAAGCGCGAAAACCAACCAGGCTAGGACGCGGCGCGTTATTTCTGAGTGAGCGAGGAACGCGTGCCAGCGCGCGCGCAGTGCAACACGCAATTGTGGGATTGATCAGCGCCGTTGATGAGGGCGCAGGACTCAGCACGCATAGTTTGCGGCATACGTTCGCGACGCATTTGGTTGACGCGGGTGCGGATTTGCGCGCCGTACAAGAACTCCTCGGGCACGCGAGCATCAGTACGACGCAGATTTACACCCATACGAGTGTGGAGAGATTGAAGAAGGTGTACAGGCAGGCGCATCCGCGAGCGTAGGCGAGGGCCGAATGTGCGATGCTGGGAGCTGGGAGCTGGGAGCTGGGAGCTGGGAGCTGGCCGCTCGATGCAGAAGCCTGTTTCTGTACTCTGTGTTTCAAAATCAAATGAAAACGGGATGAGAGCCAACGCTCTCATCCCGTTCAACATTTCATGAAGAGCACGCGCGTTGAAGCTCCAGGGTCCAATGTCCAACAACTCAGAATTCAGAAGCGAATTTCCGGTATGGCCCCGGCTTTGAGATGAACATGCTACAACCAAACACTCCGCTTGCTCGCACTCTGTTTTCCACTCTGCATTCTCAATTGGCAGTCGATCGCAAACACTATACTCTGTGTTTCTGGACTCTGGACCCTGGACCCTCAACGTTTCGATCTCGAAGAAAAAATACAGAGGCCAGAATGAAGAATTCTCTATTCTGTACTCTGTATTCTGTCTGCAGCATTCTGCTTTCTCTATTCTGCCCTACAATGCCCCCGACAAAACCCTGATCGCCCGCTGCGTATCCAAATTGCTCCCGCTCATAATCACCGCCACCGTTTGCCCCTCCAATCTCGGCGCCAACTCCCTCAACCCCGCAAACCCCGCCGCACCCGCGCCTTCGGCAAGGTTATGTGTAACGCGCCACAAATCTCTGACCGCCTGCGCAATGCTCTTATCCGACACCAGCACGAAGTCTTCGAGTCCGCGCCGCAACAGTCCGTACGTCATCTCATATCCGCGCGCGGTTGCAATTCCCTCGGCAAATGTCTTCGACGGAATCGCCGTCGAAAATTCACCCGTGCGCCACAACTCGAATTGACCTGGCGCTTCCGCACTCTGCACACCGAACACGCGCATCGACGGTTTGTGCGCCGCAGCGACCGTAATCGCACCAACAGCTTGCGAGCCGCCACCAACCGCAACAACCATCGCGCTCACCTCGGGATGTTGTTCAACGAGCTCAAGCGTGAGCGTTCCAGCACCTGCAATGACGTCGGCGTTGTTCGTCGAATGAATGAGCGTCAATCCATCCTGTTCGGCGCGCGTCTTGCAATGGGATATGCACTCGTCATACGAAGCTCCGACTTCGACCAGCTCCGCACCCAGCGCGCGAATCAACGCGTTTTTTTCAGGATTGTTGTTCGCCGGTACGAAGATGACAACGGGAATTCCCAGCTGTCGACCAGCATATGCAACGCCTTGTCCATGATTGCCAGTGCTCGCGGCAATTACACCGCGTGCCGCAACATCAAGGGCAAGCGCCGTGACGGCTGAGAGGCCGTTGCGCACCTTGAACGAGTTCACTGGCAAATGGTTTTCGTGCTTCACGAGGACGCGAATGCCGTAACCCACCAGTTCATCAAGCAACGGATAGTTTCTCGTCGGCGACGCGCTCAGATACGGCGTAATTCTTTCGCGCGCGGCTAAAATGCGGTTGATTGTGATTTCGCTGGCGCCGTCAGTGTTGGGTGGAAGCATGTGCTGTATGTTGGGTTGAACTCGTCGCGTGCGTGTAATGATACTGGTGCGTTTTAGGATTGCGAATCGATCTGGAAAATTTCATCCTCGAAACCTGTGATTAAAACGGGCCACCGATATCTCGTTGGCATCGTTGCCAGGCTCAATATCGCGTGGATCGCACAATGCTTGCGCCCAACACTCGGCATGCGCGAAAACTGTTGGCATGGACGAGAACCATTCTTCTTGGTGAAGACGAAGACGTTTTGCGCAAGATCGCGAAACTCGCGTTGCCGACACATGGATACACCGTTATCGATGCGAGTGGTGTTGGACAAGAGCGTCTGAGGGTAAGTTGGGAAATGGCACTTCCAATCATTCACGCCACGACCATTCTGGCGGTTCGTCGCGACGGCAAGCTGGCCGTTGGCGGTGACGGGCAGGTTTCCGTCGGCGATACGGTCATGAAGGCACAGGCGGTCAAGGTTCGCGCGCTCAAGGGCGGCAAAGTGTTGGCTGGCTTTGCGGGTTCGGCGGCCGATGCGCTCACACTGTTCGAAAAATTCGAAGAGAAGCTGGAGCGTTTTCCCGGCAACTTGCCGCGCGCGGCAGTCGAGCTCGCAAAAGACTGGCGCAGCGATCGCGTGCTGCGACGCCTCGAAGCACTGTTGGTGGTGGCCGACGTGCAGCACGGTTACATGATTTCAGGAAACGGAGAAATCATCGAGCCGGACGATGGTGTGCTGGCGATTGGTTCCGGAGGTGCCTATGCACAGGCTGCCGCACGCGCATTGATGCGTGAAACCACACTTGGACCGCGCGACATCGTGCAAAAAGCCATGCAGATTGCCGGCGAAATTTGCATCTACACCAACACGAACATCACGGTGCTTGAGCCGGAAGGACAATAGCCGGGTCACGTCGAAATGCTCAACGGGTGCTCGGTTGCGCACGTATTTGTACGTCCTGCGGAGCGCCTCTGAAGCAGTCCTGTAGCGGTTCTGCCGCACCTCCATCGCACCCCCACGGCTGCACCTTAAGAGAATCAAGTGAAGGATACGAGCAATTCGTTTGATGCTGCAGTAACGCTGGCCAAGCGACTGGATGCAGAAATTGGACGAGTAATTATCGGGCAGAACCAAGTACGTCGCGAAGTGTTGATGTCATTGTTCGCAGGCGGACATTGTTTGCTGCGCGGCGTTCCGGGACTCGCAAAAACGCTGTTGATCAAGACGCTGGCTGACGCCGTGAATTTGAAATTCAGCAGAATTCAGTTCACGCCCGATTTGATGCCGTCGGATATTCTGGGCACGGAAGTAATCGAAGAGGACCTGGCAACTGGCAAACGGCACGTCCGCTTTATTCCCGGACCGATGTTTGCCAACATCATTCTGGCTGATGAAAT
>JBDUAX010000273.1:0-6325 GCA_040004455.1 Gemmatimonadaceae bacterium | reverse complement strand
AATTCACGCGTGGTGAAAGTCGACAAGAACGGACGCTGGGTAAAAACATGGGGCTCAAAAGGAAAGGAACCGGGCCAGTTCAACATTTTGCACACCATTGCGAGCGACGCGAAGGGCAACATCTATATTGGTGATCGCACCAACCGTCGCATTCAGGTATTCGATCCCGATGGCAAACCGGTTCGCATGTTCACCATCGATGTTCCGTATGACAAACCGGTCAATGTCATGCTTGGGGCCGATCCCGCGACATCAACGAATCCGTTAGCCGCGTCGGGAGCGCCGTGGGCCATTTGCATTACACCGGGACCAACACAATTCCTGTTTGTCGCCGACGCTGTACCGGGGCGCATTTACAAAACGACTCTCGAAGGGAAAGTGGTTGGTGTTTTTGGTGAGGCGGGCAAGCAAGTAAAACAATTCGGCTGGATTCACCAAATTGCCTGCCCTTCGGAACGCGAATTGTGGGTGGCGGAAATTCTGAACTGGCGCGTTCAGAAATTGACGCTGCACTAGCGCGAATTACGCGCTGGTTTCAGCCGTTTGTTTGAGCGCATTGACGGCGGCAGTGAGCGCCGTCAATGCGCATTTCAATTCTGCAGAAATTATTTCGTCGGCGACCATCGACGCGGCGTCGCGTTTTTTGCCCGCCATGGAGAGCGTAATTGCAGCGCCAGTGATCACGTTGCCCATCATCACTGTCAGTGTTTCAGTCAATTGAGGTCCAACAAATTGCGAGTTGGGCGAAGCATTAATAAGCGCAACGGGCTTGTACATGAATTCACCTGTCCCGACCACCCAATCGAGTGCGTTCTTCAGCACCCCCGGAACTCCATGCGCGTATTCCGGACTGCAAATGACCACGGCATCGGCGCGCTGCAACTGTGCCCGCCAATTCGCTACGGCGTCGGACGAGGTATCGAGTTCATTGTCGGGATTGAAATGAGGTAGTTCCGCAATGCCGGCGAATTGGTTGACAGCGATGTTCGCGGGCGCGAGCAGTTGTATGGCGCGCACCACTTCGTTGTTCACGGAACCTGCGCGCAAGCTGCCGGAGATTGCCAGGATGGAAAAGCTCATATACTCAAGAGTGCGATGCGAATTGAAAGGTGACGGCCCATTTTTTCCGTAGTGGCATTACGTGCGCGACGTGCGAACTAAATGCCAATGCCTAACGACCAGGCGATGATGTTTTCACGACCGTGTCCCGATTTACCATCGAGCCGGTGATACCAACCCAATTCCACGCCGATTGCGAGAATAGGAAACACGTGTAGCGACGCGCCACCGTATGTGCTCTGTCGGTCTGCATATGAGGGCGCTCCGAACGTGCGAATTATTCCCGTGCTGATTGCAAATCCGCTACCAAACGTTCCCAGCGTGCGCGCAAAGCCAACACTCAATCGTGCTCCGCCCAAGCCAAGTTTTGGTGCGACGAATGCGCAAACATCCTGACCGCTGGCGAGTTCTTTGCGCAGACCGCCGGCCCACGACGCTGCAAGTTTTAGCGGAGCCCCGTAAGTCAGACCGCCGAGGCATTGCTCGCGATGCCAACCGCTGTCGTTTGATGAATCGGCCGCAGTTGCACTGCTAGCCGAAGCGGTTTGTGCCAAGACATTCGTGGCCACTACGCACGATGCCACAGCCAACTGCAACATCGTCCGCACGTACGGCCTCAGAACTTGAGGCCTCCCGCCTCGGCAAACTCACGCATCGCCTTTTCCTGCGCTTCTGAAAGTTGCTCGGGCACTGAAATTGCAATTTCAACATACAGGTCGCCGCGTTTGCCCTCTTTTTCTACGCCCTGGCCGCTAATTCGAAAACGTTTTCCAGACGGCGTTCCTGATGGAATGCGGATTGCTACTTTTTTCCCGTCGAGAGTGCGTATGCTTACGCGCGAACCAAGCGTTGCTTGCGCAATATTGATCGGTACGCTTGCAATGAGATCGAGCCCATCGCGTTTGTAAAACTTGTCCACCAACACGTTGAACGTGATGAGCAAGTCTCCGGCAACTCCGCCACTGACGCCTTTCGGGCCCTGTCCTTTCAAGCGCACTTTCGATCCACTTTCCGCGCCAGCTGGAACTGCAATGGCAACGCGTTTCACAGTCCGCACTTCACCGGCACCGCCGCATGTAGGACAGCGTTCCGAAGGAACTTGTCCGCGCCCCAAACAAACAGGACACGGTCTGTTTACCGCAAAGCTTCCCTGTCCAAATGAAATTACGCCGCGACCATTGCACTCACCGCAGGTACGAAGTGTCGCGCCCGGTGCTGCACCATTGCCATGACACGTTCCGCACTCTTCGTTGACTTCCATTTCGACCTCGACTTTCCCACCCGCAGCGGCAACGCGGAACGGAACGTCAACCATCTTTTCGAGTGTTTCTCCGCGTTCCGGTGCACGGGAACGCGAGCGAGGCTGTCCGCCCCCGAACATCGACGAGAACAAATCACCTAGGCCGCCAATGCCTCCAACATCAATATCCTGATACGACTGGTAACTGTTTGCTTGCGGTCCGGATGATGATCGTTGTCTTGTTCCTGAACCGTAACTGCCACCACCAAATGCTCCCATGCGCCGCATGTCGTCATACTGTTTTCGCTTGTCGGCGTCACCAATAACGCCGTACGCTTCAGAAATTTCCTTGAAGCGTTCGGCTGATTTTGGATCGCTGGCGTTTGCATCGGGATGGTTTTTTTTCGCCAAACGCCGATACGTTTTTTTTACTTCTTCCGCAGTCGCCGACGCGGGAACGCCGAGTACTGCGTAGTAATCCTTCGGACTGGCCATTCTATCGTTTTGTGTAGATCTGGTTGTCGATCAGCATATAAATCAGGAAACGGGAATGCCGGACCATTGCCTGACCACAACACGAGCGGGTCGCAACAAGTGTCCGTTAATTACGTACCCGACCTGAAAAACTGCGGCCACGGTGTCGGCTTCCAGCGCGGACGATGCGGGCGCAGTGCTCACGGCTTCATGGCGCGCCGGATCGAACGGATGGCCCAGGGGGTTGATCAATTCGAGCCCATGTCCCGCCAATGATTTGAAAACTTTGCGCTCAACCATCTGCATGCCGTCCACAACGGCCTTCACGTCGGTTACTGCAGTGTCAACGTGAGCAAAACGCATGATGTCGTCGAGTGCGTCGATGAGACCGCTCACGAGATCGCCTTGCGCCCGCCAGCCCGCTTCCTGTCGTTCCTTCACCGCACGACGACGGAAGTTGTCATACTCGGCGGCGAGTCTGAGATGGCGATCGCGCGCATCCTCAAGCTGTTGCTGCAAGGAGGCGATATCGCCGGATGGTGCGGCGGTCTCTGAAGAGCTTTCAGTTGCGGCCGACGCGGAAGTGTCGGTGGCGTCATCGTTGGATTTGAATGGATCAGTCATGGTGTGTAAGCTGGCGAAGCTCGGCGCTGTACGCATCCCGCTGGGACACATGCGGACCCCGTACGGCCGATATTCGCAAAGGTTTTCCTGATGGTTAGTGATTTCAGCCCTAAATCAGTCGTCGGCCGTCCAACCGGATGACGATTCGAGCTCCAGAAACGCTCGCCTAAGGCGGTCGAGGACCAATTGAGTTGAGCGATATCGCATTTCGTTCCGATCACCCGGCATCGGCGCGCGTACAGCTTGAACCTTCCCATCAATGTCAATCGCTACCCATACAGTACCCACTGGCTTTTCCGGTGTGCCGCCATCCGGGCCTGCAACTCCGGTAATACTCATGCCGATATTCGTTCCAAACCGTGCGCGAACACCCGTCGCCATAGCGCGCGCCGTTTCTTCGCTGACTGCGCCAAACGACACCAGTGTTTCGACCGGAACGCCCAGATCGCGCATTTTGACGTCGTTGTGATACGCGATAATGCCCCCTTGAAATACAGCGCTCGACCCGGGAATCGAAGTAAAGCGGGAGCCCAGCAATCCACCGCTGCAACTTTCCGCAACAGCAATAGTGGCCTTTCGTTCGATGCACATTGACAGGATAATTACGGCCATGTCGTCCATGCCTTCGCCGTAAATAAACGACGAAACTTTGGCGCGAATCAGCCGCGCGGCTTCGCCCAACTGGGCATCTGCCTCGTCTGCTGGAACACCACTGATTGTCACGCGCAAATCAACGCCGTCGTTGCTCGGAAGGAACGCAAGCGACAAGCCATTCACGCCCGCAGCAAGTTCACCCAGGCGATCCGCAAGCGCTGACTCCGCGATGTTTGCAGTGCGAAGCGTGCGCGAACGCACGACGGTTTGCGCCGCGCCGTTTGATGCAGCTTGAAGTCGCTCGACAACGCGTGGCATCAATGTGTCGGCCAACATTCCGCGCATTTCGCGCGGAACACCGGGAAGCATTGCAACCCACCGATGTTTTTCGTCTTCCAACCAGATGCCTGGCGCCGATCCGTGTTTGTTCGAAAGAATTACACAACCGGTCGGCACCATTGCCTGTTGTCTGTTACTCGCCGGAAGCGGAACTCCAAATCGTTTCAACCATCGCGCTTCGAGCGCTACGAGTATTGCGTCATCCATGACCATTTTGCGGCCAAACAGAGCGCCGATTACCGGCTTTGTGCGGTCATCGGCAGTTGGTCCAAGTCCGCCGGTGGTGATGACAGCACCGGTGCGGTCGATCGCATCCTGGACTGCAGTCGCGATCACTTCTGGTTCATCGCCGACGGTGCTGCGTCGCACAATGCGTACGCCAATCGCTGCGAGTTCGCGCGCGAGATGCGCGGCGTTTGTGTCAATCGTAAAGCCGAGCAGTAGCTCGTCGCCGATTGTTACGATTTCGATATCCATTCACAAAGATAGCACGACAAACGCGACGCAGGCCGTGCTTTAAGTCAGCAATTGCCGAACAAGTACACGGTGCGCGTTATGGCCTACAGCAATTGACCGGGGCGGAAAGTCCGCTTGGGCTCAAGCTCAATTCGCAGCGGACGCGTGCATCACACGACGCCCATACCTCTGCATGTACAGCACCAACGACCACAGCGTAAGCGCGACCGCGCCGATCATTGCCAGCACGCCAACAAGCCCATTAAACATTGCAAAGGCGCGCCATTTGAAATCGCTCTGTACGCCCGCCTGCACGGCCCATGTTGATGCAAAAAACCAGAAGAACGCCGAGCCAGTCCAGATGCTCTGGAAGGTCGTCTTCCACTTTGCGGGTCCGATGGCCGATATGACAAGTCCGCGCCGTTGAGCAACCTGACGAAACACCGTCATGAACAGTTCGCGCCCGACAACGGTGAGCACAATCCACAGTGGCAACGACACGCGACCGATTGGCGTGATGAACAGGAACGGCGACGGCTCGGGCACCACGTTTTCCAGGGGCAGCAGCAGGTGATTCGCGTTCTGCAGCAGATACATCGGCAGCAACGTTGACACGAGCAGCAGTTTGTCGGCGAGTGGATCGAGTAAGCGGCCGAGGTCAGTTACGATGTTGCGTGTGCGCGCAAAGTATCCATCCCAATAGTCGGATATTGCGGCAACGAGAAACAGCAGAAATCCAATCATTCGCCAGGTCCACGACGTTGTCATGGGCAGCCACGCGATCATAGGCGTCAGGGCAATGCGTCCGACGGTGATCGCGTTGGGAAGATTCACAAGAGCCTCGAAAAGCGGACTGGATTCAGGCGAGCGTTTTCAGCACAAGCTTCGATACGGCTTTGAGCGTGTCGAATACTCCGTCGCCGCTCACTGCAACTGCTTCGAAATATGGTGCGCGTTCAACCCACTCGCCGGTTGGCAACTGGGATACAAGATACTCACCGGGACGCGCAGGATCGGGGGTGACTTTCCGGCGTGATGCTTCAGTTACTTCCCAGCCCGGATTAAGCATGTCCTGCAAGACGTTCAACGGCGACGCGTTTGGCAAATCTCTTTTGTTGTACTGAACGACGAATGGCATGCGCGTGAGATCGTAGCCATACGCGGCCATGTTGTCATACAGGTTTTGCATCGACTCAACGTTGGCTTCGGCGCGTTCGGCCTGTGAGTCGGCAACAAATACGACGCCGTCCACGCCCTTCAAAATGAGCTTGCGACTCGCATTGTAGTAGACCTGGCCTGGTACCGTGTACAAATGGAATCGCGTGCGAAAGCCGCGAATGGTGCCAAGATCGACGGGAAGGAAGTCGAAGAAGAGCGTGCGTTCAGTTTCGGTAGCGAGGGAAATGAGCTTGCCACGCGTGTTGGGCGAGACTTTGCCATACACGTATTCGAGATTGGTTGTCTTACCGCCCAGTCCCGGACCATAGAACACAATTTTGCAATTGATTTCCCGGGACGCGTAATTGATCATCGACATCG
>JBDUAX010000272.1:0-6326 GCA_040004455.1 Gemmatimonadaceae bacterium | reverse complement strand
CCAGCGTAACCACGCCGGGTCGAATGACCGTTCGCATATAGACGGCTCCACCAGCGCCCAACCCTACCAACAGCCTTTTTTCTGGAAGTCTCACCCGTTTATACAGCACCCCATCGCGATTGACAACATCGTAAACAAGCCCTTTTCCAGCGAGTAGACTTGTGGTCGGCAAGATCCAGATGTTTCCATCTGGGTCAGCATGAACTTGTCCTGGACTGATCGGCGGAAAGTATTCAGGGAGGTCCGCTGGCTTGACTGCAACTGAGAAGGTGATAGAGGTACCATCCAAGGCCCTCTGCTTCAGCAGCTCACGATTCGTCGAGTCAACAATCGCTACGCGGTTTTCGTCGCTCACTCGCTTCCAATCGAACGGAAGCTTTGGCGAAGAACTCATTTTCTTGTTTGGCGACACCCAATCCACGTGGTAGTCGTGACTTCGCACGATGGCAACCGTGCCGTCGGGGAGCATGACCCATTCGTCTGTTGTTGGCAGTGGATTGACTTCGTTCGTAATTCTGCGACGGTTGCCCTGTTTTGAAAGGATAGTTGTGGTCTTTGGCACATGGACAAATGCCAACGTATCAACAGTGCGCCGCTCAAAGTCCTCGCGAAGAATTGGTGTGGAATCCGGTGTAACGATGGTGTCAGTATCTCCGGCCGCAATGAGTTTCGTACCTTGGCCGATCGGCGCGGTCGGTCCGCGAATTATGAGTCTGCCGCCCTTATCAGTTGCTGCGGCGTTGTTCACACCACGAGCCAAAGCCATCAGGTCGCTTTGGTGTACCGGTGCCATCGATCGAATAAATTTGCCATCTGGGCCAATGACGACGAGTGTTCTCGACGCACCGTCTAACATCAGGCTCGAATCGCCGACATACGGAACGAGCGCTCCAGTGCCAGCTTCAATTCCGTATCGGTTCACTGATCCGGTGTTTGTATCTGCAACTACTTTAACCAGGCGAAGCGTTGAGTCGAACAACAGCAAACGACGACGCTTGGCATCGTTCACGACAATTTTTCCATTTCGCAACGGCGCTATGCGGCTAACATCGGATAGCGTCGCACTATCTGTGGTCGCAACAATGGAAACGTCGTACACGCGTGGTGCCGATTGCGCGATCACTTGCGAGCCCATGGCGACAAAGGCAACTAGCGACAAACAGGCGGCTGTGCAGAAGTTCGCACGTCTCATTGGATATGGTTTGGGAAGTCGCAGAATAGTCCGGGTCGGTGAGCGCCGCGTGTCCATTAGAGTGCGTGAGTTTCGATCAATTCGCGCCCAAAATACGTCTTGGTGGGTGCCGCTTGGTTAAGCAGTCTCGATTTTCTATTTGGGAATCCAAGTGTCTTATGATGCAATCCATTGCTGAGAAAGACCTATTGCAAGCGGGCGACGGGGTTCGAACCCGCGACATCCAGCTTGGGAAGCTGGCGCTCTACCAACTGAGCTACACCCGCGATGCGCAACCAGTGCGCGTTGTGCCACAACAAACTACATCCTGAAAATCATCGCGACCAGATGCGGCAAAACCTACACCCCGCATTCCCACGGACGCCTATTCCAACGCCATAGACGCCGAACCCACCCGCGCCCCAATATTCCACACCGAAACCCACCGGCCTGCGGCCCTTGCTGGTCTCCCCGCAATGCCGTCTCGTGACCGCGCCAACACCCATCCCGAATACGCTCGCACGCATACGCACGGCACTCGCCGAACGCTATCGCGTTGACCGCGAACTCGGCGCCGGTGGAATGGCGACAGTCTACCTCGCGAACGACATCCGACACGATCGCGAAGTCGCAATCAAAGTCCTCCACACCGACATCGCCGGCGCACTCGGCCACGATCGCTTCACACGGGAAATCAAACTCGCTGCGAGCCTGACACATCCACATATCCTCCCGCTCTACGATTCTGGAGAAGTCGACGGAATTCTGTTCTTCGTCATGCCCGTCATGCCCGTCATGCACGGCCAAACATTGTGCGAACAACTGCAGCTGGAAGGCAAACTTTCAATTGACGCTGCAATCCGACTTGCCGACGAAGTCGCCGATGCACTCGACTACGCGCATCGACACGGCATCGTACCGCATACATGAGCCCTGAACAAGCTGCGGGAGAAGACCTTGACGGCCGGAGCGATCTCTTTGCGCTTGGCTGTGTGATGTACGAAGCGCTTACAGGCGAGCCGGCGTTCACTGGCTCATCTGCTTCTGCTTTAATTGCGCGACGATTTATTCACACGCCGCCGAGCGTGTCGTCTATTCGCGCAGAGGTTCCTGCCTCACTCGCATCACTCGTCGAACGCCTGCTCGCTCGCGAAGCCGTCGATAGGCCGGCGACTGCGGCGGATGTTGTTTCTGTTCTGCGCACCCCATCGTCAACGCAAGCCGTTGTTTCGCGTCCAGTGCCGCTTGTAGCCAACAGCATTGCCGTATTGCCATTTGTCAACATGAGTGCGGACTTGGAGAACGAATATTTCACCGACGGATTGACAGAAGAAATCATTACCGATCTTTCGCGCATTCACACACTGCGTGTCACCTCACGCACGTCGTCGGCGCAACACAAGGGCAGCGTCAAGAGTGTTCGCGAAATTGGCAGCGCGCTAAACGTCCACTATTTACGCACGGGAAGTGTGCGACGCGCCGGCCCTGCACTTCGCATTGCAGCACAACTCGTTGACGCGACCGACGATCGGCAGATGTGGGGCGACAAATTCAGTGGCACGATGGACGAAGTGTTCGATTTGCAAGAGCGCGTTTCACGCGAAATTGTTGCCGCGCTTGGTTTGACGTTGAGCGCCGATGAAGATCGTCGCCTGGGCGCGCGCGGCCTCGTGCATGCGAGCGCGATGAGCTCTACCTGCAAGCGCGCGCTGAACTCAGAGGGGCCAATGTGACCCACAGTTCATTGGATCGACCTCATCGACCGCGCTGTCGCATCTAAAGGAAACGTTCCGACTTTGCGCGGCCTTCGCCTTTGGGGCGAAGTAATGAAACTCAAAATCGGTTTAGGTAATCGCGACAGCATAAGCGACATCGAACAACAAGCACGCGCTCTCATCGACATCGCCCCCGACGGACCGTGGGGATACGCCGCACTCGGCTACGCGGGAATGCTCGCCGAGTGTGAAGAAGCGAGCAACGAACCGGCTGTGCTCGATCCGCTTTCACCACAAACCTGGGCGATCGGATTGCTGGTGCCCTGGCTGCTGGCGGCCGCACCAACAGTGCCATATGTGGTGCACTCAAACGCGCTGCTGAAAATTCTCCGCGGTGATGCAAACGGCGGAATGACCGTTTTGGGCGACATGGATCTCACCAATTTTGATGCGCACCTTACGTTTCACTTCGCCGAAATCTTCGCGCAAGCGGGAAATCTGGACCGTGGAATCGACATTCTCGCCCTGTCGGTGAGCAAAGGCTTCACGCCGGTTGAATTCATCGCGACACACTGCACGCTCATCGAACCTCTGCGCGCGCATCCGCGATTCGCTGCTATTGTGCAAAACGCCGTCACAAAATTGGAGTTGGTACGCCGAATCGCCGCGAATGCGAGCGTTTAAGCGCGAGTTGAATGCGTTCTACTTCGTCACCGACGTCGCCGCCGGAATACGCACATTCATCGGCGTCTTGCACCACTTGTTAAAATACTCGTCGAGCAATTGCGTGGTGCCTTCCTGCGTAACCACACTATCACGCATCGCGACGAACATCTGCGCTCCGTTCGATTTGTCATGCGCACTCTTTGCGTTGTAGTAACCGCAAACCCAAACGGTATCACCTGCGTGAAACGCGTGAACTTTCGTGAACTGTACCCCTTCAGGATTAGCCACACGCGCGCGAATACCAATCTCAGCTTTGGCGATCAACACTGAGTCTGCTCGCTTCATTTGCTCGAGAACATCGACGCCCAAATCGCGACGTGACCTTACCGCCGCGAAAATCGCAAAGGGCGCAAGGCAAAGAACTCCAATGACAGGAAGATATCGTCGATTACCTCGTTTCGTTCGCCCCTCGGCGCGTCCCATGCTTGCGTTCCTTACGCCACACTCATCCGCCGACACTCCGCCGCGCACTTCCGACACGCCTCAGCACACCGCTTGCAGTGATCATGATGCATGGCGTGCTTCTCGCACTCTTCCGCGCAGGCATCGCACGCTTCTGCGCAGGCAACGCACACTTCCGCAACGAGCGGACCACCGCGCGCCATCACGCGTAGCGCCGTGGTGCATGCGTCGGCACATGTGCGATCATGACGGATGCAATCCGACATATCCATCTCTTCGTCCAGGCACGCGTCACCGCACACTTCACACGCGATCAAACACTCGACACACGCTTCAATGCATGCGTGGTAAACTTCCTGCTTCCGCGTAAAGTATTTATGAACATCCACTGCAGGCATGTGACGCTCCGTTGTTGTACAGGTCGTGTACACTCATCGCAAAACCTTCCGCGACATCGCAGATACCTTCAGCGCTGTTTGTCATACACGCAAGGTCGGTGCGTTTTGCGCGTTCGTGATTTTTGTACGGCTGAGCGTGCTTCGACACCGGTAAAACCCAATCTAGCGCTCTAGTTTTGTTCGGTATATGTTCGGGCTTATGCCGAAATATGCCGAACGCCCCGCCATCAAACCCTTGGCCGAATCGCTGCCAACGGCCGTCGCCGCTTTTGAAGTGGTGCTGCGCGCCGCCGTCGCCGTCGGAGCCACGGCCGAACGAACCCCCGAACGCACCAAAGCCACATCCGCCGCCAAGCGCGCCCGCGAGGCGTACAATGTCGCGCTCGAAGAACTCCGCCGATCAGAACGACTGGAAGGGCGCGAAGGGGCAGCGCGCTGGCTGGAATCGACGCTCGTAGGCATTCCCTCAAGTCTGGCCGCGCCCGGCGGCATGAGCGCGGCGAGTTTGCTCGCCGAATTCCAGCACGCAATTGGGCAACTAAAGCACGCGAAGTGGTGAGGAAGATGCGTATTCGTAACTGACGAAATGTGCCTTTGGCAGTCAATTTCATGGTGACTCGCATTACGATTCCGGAGTCGTCCGAATCGCGCCTCACAACACTGCCTGTCTTCATGAAACGCTGGCTGCTCTCCCTTCTCACATTGGCGTGCGCTTGCTCGCCATCAACGCAGCCGGCCAGCTCGCTATCGCAAGATAATAACGTCGTATTCACCCCCGCCAACACAATTGTTGGCGTCGGTTCGCACGGCACCTTCAACGAATCGGTTCTCCTCCACCAACTCGGCACCATCACGCGCATCACGTTCTACACGCGCGTGGACACGGCAGGCTACCACGAGCAATACCGGGCGCGTCTCGCCTTGCTGCGCGCTCAGAATGTTCAACCGTTAGTGGTTGTACACGATTTCATTGTGCGCGACACCGCCGACAGAACGATGGCACAACTCGTTCGCGATTTTCCCGGCACAACGTGGCAGGTCGGCAATGAATACGACGTGCATCCGGATTTTGCGGAACACACTGGTGCCGGATACGCTGCGTGGATGCGCAAGATTGTCAAAGCCATGCGCGCGGTCGATCCGAACGTGTTCATCGTCGGCATGGGCCTCGTGTGTACCGACGGACAGGACTACACCTGCACCGGTCCTGGAAATGTGCAGAACAGTTTCACCCGCAACTACTTGTTGAACGGCGGGCCAATATTGAACGCGTGGGCCATTCACTCGTACGGATCGAGTCTCAAATACGGATTGAGTATTCGCGTTCCTGCCATGCTCGCGGCACTCGAACCTCCGCGCGGTCGCTCGTTGGCCAGTGTTCCTGCGCAATCGCCGGTGATGCCAATTTGGATTACGGAAATTGGCGCCGATAAGGCCGGCATTGAAGCAGCGTATGGCGGCGGGCGTTCGCTCGCGCAAATTGATACCATCCAGGCTGACGAAGATATGGCCGCGGTGAATGAAGCCCGCCGGTTGGGTGTTGCGCGCATGTACTTCTATCAACTGTCCGACGGTCTCGATTACGGATTTGGATTTGTGCGCGCCGATCAATTCACCAAGCGGCCGGTCTATAACGCGTTCAAGGCGGCGTTCGGGCAGCCCTGAGTTACGTCAGGAATTCATGCAGCAACCCATGAAAATGATGCACACCATTTTCACGTTTCGCTGAATACCGGCCGCGATCGTACACGCGTGATCGTAAATTGCGCTGCACTGCTTCGCAAATTTCAATGTCCTCGTCCTGAATCGTATCGCTGAAACTCGTGAGTCGCGCCCACTCTGCGCGCTCTTCTTCGCTTTGTGGCGGCGTGTTCGTGTACCAATCGAAAATCACGCGTGTGCGATCGTGCGAAA
>JBDUAX010000022.1:0-21332 GCA_040004455.1 Gemmatimonadaceae bacterium | reverse complement strand
TGTCGACGGTGCGGAGTTCCATCGGAATACGGAAGTCGCGCTCGGAGTACGGCGCGCCTTCGAGTATTTGACCAAACTCATTGCGGTAACGTTTGGGCGTGCGCACATGTCCGCGACTTTCGATTATGAGCATTTTTACGGGGCCGTGTGCGTCATCGTACCGCCAGCGATGCAGAATGCCGCGATGAATTACGACATAGTCACCCGTGCGATACGGCAAGTCGCCAAACACGGTTTGCAATGTGCCCGCCCCCGAAGCGATGTACACCACTTCATCCGCCTGCGCGTTGCGATAGAAGTGCTCGTCTTCCTTGTCGGGCACAACGTAGTGCATCGCAACATCCTGATTGAACAACAACGGAATGCGATCAAGCGTGGGGCTTCCGCCTTGCGTCGCTTTCGCGGTTAGAAAATGGCGATGATGCAACGTCTGATCGGGGTCAGCTTCCAATTCCATCGAACGCAGATGCTTGACCGACTTGATTGTCGTTGGCGGATGCGTGTGATACAGCAGCGACGACGTGCCAGTGAAACCCTCGTGTCCCATCAACTCTTCAGCGTACAAACCGCCGTCAGGGCGACGAAACACCGTGTGACGCTTTGCGGGAACGGTGCCGAGTTTGTGGTAGAATGGCATTGATTACGTTCTCGCTTAGAGGTTGCCGCGGAGCTCTTGCTCACGCTCGAGTGATTCGAACAATGCCTTGAAGTTGCCGGCACCGAAGCTTTTCGCGCCTTTGCGCTGAATGATTTCGAAGAACAACGTTGGGCGATCCTGAACGGGTTTGCTGAACACTTGTAGCAAATATCCTTCGTCGTCGTGATCGACAAGAATGCCAAGCCTCTTGAGCGGCTCGAGATCTTCATCAATTTTCCCGACGCGATCGAGCACCGTGTCGTAGTAGGCTGACGGAATTGACAGGAATTCCATTCCACGATTTTTCAACTCGCTAACGCTTGCCACAATATCGTCCGTCGCGATTGCAATGTGCTGCACGCCGGCACCACCGTAAAAATCGAGATATTCTTCAACCTGCGACTTCTTCTTGCCTGCGGCGGGTTCGTTAATTGGAAATTTAATGCGGCCATTTCCGTTCGACATCACCTTCGACATCAACGCCGAATATTCGGTGGAAATTTGCTTGTCGTCGAACGAGAGCAGGTTGAAAAACCCAAGCACGCGGGAGTAGTACTCGACCCAGTAGTTCATGCGGCCAAGTTCGACGTTGCCTACGCAGTGATCGACGTACTTAAGGCCGGTACTGACTGCTTGATAATTGGGCTTGACCGGCACGAAGCCTGGCAGAAATAGTCCGCGATAGTTTCGCCGTTCAACAATGGAGTGAATGGTGTCACCGTAGGTGGCGATCGCAGCAATGACCACTTCACCATCGGCGTCGGACAACAGCTGCGGCTCGCGAACTGATCGGGCACCGCGCTCAATGGCTTTGTTATACGCGTCGCGTGCGTCGTCGACCCAGAACGCCAGGTCTTTCACACCGTCGCCGTGCGTGCGCACGTGATCAGCAATTTCTCCACTCGGGCTAAGTGGTGTAGTCAATACAAAACGAATCTTGTTCTGCTGCAACAGGTAGCTGGCCATTCCGCGAACGCCCGTTTCCGGGCCGCGATACGCGACAAGTTGAAAACCAAGTACGTGTTGATAGAACAGTGACGACTGCTTGGCGTTGCCGACGTAAAACTCGATATAGTCGGTGCCGTTAATTGGAAATGTGTCGTGCGCCTCGGTGGGCGTCGGAATGGTAGCGGTGGCCATGATGCAAATTCTCCAAGTGAAAAAAGCGAGTGAAGTAAACGACCGCGTCGCCCGATGTGGTTACCGAACGACGGACGAACTTCAGCTGGCCTTGATGTGCGATCGCGGCAGCGAGCCAATCCAGGCTCGCTGACGCTGATCACCACACCACTCGGCGACGAATTCCATGATGAGTTATGGAGTTCAGTTATGGAGCCCAGTTCGCGTGTTCGTGTTACTTCGCTTTCGCGATGATTTTCGCGGAAATCTTTTTGTACAGTGCTGCGGGTATGATTTTCTTCGAAGTCAGCTGCGACTTGTTGGAGTATGGGCGCCCTGCAATGATCTTAGCGGCGTAAACGTCGCCAACACCTGGAATTGCCTTCAACTGCTCGGCAGTCGCGGTGTTGATGTCAATCAGTTCTGCTGCTTGTTTGGCGGCTGTCGGTGCTGCGACCGCGGCGGCTGGCGCCGCAGTCGTGGCCTTCGGTTTTGCTGCCGTCTTTGGCTGCGCCTGCAACGCAGTCGCGGCCATGAGTGACAACGCGAGTGCAGCGGTACGAACCAACGTGCGGGGCGATATCATGCGGGGTAGCTCCTGTCAGGGTGGGTTGAGCGGGAGTACGGCGATGGCGCGTTGGGGCGGGATATTGTGGCTGAACTCACTTGATGGCGAGTTCGGGCAAGTTTTTGAAGAGCGCGAGCGACTCGGGATTTGCCAGCGCATCGATGTTTCGAACCGGGCGATTGTGTATGACTTCACGCACGGCAAGCTCTGTAATCTTACCACTAATGGTACGCGGTAAGTCGGCGATTTGCACGATAAGTTTTGGCACGTGATGCGGGCTGGCGTTTTCACGAAGGCGTCTGCGAATGGCCTGTTTCACAAGGTCGTCGAGGACCGCGCTGCCGCGCATGCGAACAAAGAGAACCATTCGCGTATCGCCGTTCACACTGTCGCCCATGGTTTGTTCGACCACGAGCGATTCGAGCACCTCCGGTATCTGTTCTACCTGTCGATATATCTCGGCGGTTCCAATGCGCACTCCTCCTGGATTGAGCGTTGCGTCGCTGCGTCCGTGAATGACAACGCCGTCGTGCGCGGTGATTTCGGCCCAGTCACCGTGGCGCCAGACTCCAGGGAAATGGTCGAAATAGGCTGCCCGATATTTGGTGCCGTCGGCATCGTTCCAGAACGCGACGGGCATGCTCGGAAAGGGCTTTGTGCAAACCAGTTCACCTGGCTCACCACTGAGTGGCTTTCCGTCATCGTCGAACACATCGACGGCCATGCCAAGTCCGCGCATTTGCAACTCGCCGCGCCAGACGCTTTGAGTGGGATCACCCAGCGCAAAACAGCTCACGATGTCGGTGCCACCACTGATGCTCGCGAGGCGAACTCCGTGCGTGAGGTGCTTGTACACGAAGTCGTAGCTGTGTGCGGCGAGTGGACTTCCAGTTGAGAGAATTGCGCGGACAGATTTCAAATTGAACGTGCTGAGCGCGTTCGGAATTTCCTTTTCGAGCAATGCGAGGTATTTCGCGCTCGTTCCGAAAATTGTAATGCGCTCGGCCTCGGCCATGCGCAGCAATATCGAGGGATCGGGTGCAAGCGGTGCGCCGTCGTACAACACAATGGTCGCGCCGATGGTCAACGCCGAGACGAGCCAGTTCCACATCATCCAGCCACACGTCGTGAAGTAGAACACAACATCATTGGCGCTGATGTCGGTGTGCAGCGCGTGCTCCTTCCAGTGTTGCAGCAAGGTTCCACCGGCGCCATGCACCATGCACTTTGGCAATCCCGTCGTGCCCGATGAGTACAGCACGTACAGTGGGTGATCGAACGGAAGGCGCGCGAACGTTGGCATTTTGCTCGTGGCATTCGCGTGAAGCATGTCGCCCCACAGCGAGGCAGTGCGAATGCTGGAAATGTCTGGCGCGTTCTCGATATTCGCGACAATCCAAACTGCCTGCAACGATGGAAGAGCGGTGGCGACGTCGGCAATGCGATCTTTGCAGTCGATGACCTTGCCGGAGTACCGATAACCATCGGCGGCGATCATCACCTTCGGCTCTATTTGTCCGAAGCGATCCAATACTCCTTTTGTGCCAAAGTCCGGCGAGCACGACGACCAGATTGCGCCCAATGACACTGTGGCGAGCATCGCGACAATCGCCTCTGGAATATTGGGAAGATATCCGACAACCCGATCGCCGACAGCAACTCCGTGTGAGTGGAGTGCATTTTGCGTTGCGGCAACTTTTCGTTGTAGTTCGGCGTAGCTCATCGTGCTTTCGCGACCGCGTTCAGTCCAGGCGACTATTGCGACGTGATCGTCATTTCGTCTAAGAAGATTTTCCGAGAAGTTGAGCGACGCATCCGTGAACCAACGGGGCCCCAACGTTTTGTCGGGGGGCGCCATGCGATTGGCGCCGACCAGAGTTTGCGTCCATTGCTTGCCGTCGCCATGTGTGGTCGCAACAACCTTCGCCGCGCGCCAAATCTCGCCCCAGAATTGTTCGGGATTCTCCACCGACCAGTGTTGCAAACTGTGTGAGTCGGCGACATCCGCAGGAACAACGCCGCGCCGTGTTAAATCGGCAATGAAGTGCGTGAGTCGCGCACGCGCGATGTCGTCAGAAGTGGGGCTCCACAACGGAACGTTGTCTCCTTCGCCATCACGCATCGTTCGCCTTCTGCGCCAATTGCACGGCAGCACACGATGCGCCATGGGCCTCGCAGTACCAGCCATGACGATCATGAAAAATGATGTGTGGTGCTTCGGTTGGACGCACTTTTACTCGCACTACATTTTGCACTGCGGTGCGCGGACCGACAACGCGTTTCGGATCGAGATGTTCCACGACCGGCTTGAACGGAAACAAATCCAATTGCGTAAGCGATGGCGCTTCGGGAGGCGCCGGCGCTGCAGGTGTGAGGCGTGCGCGAGGTTTGATTTCCATCAGCTTGCGTACAGTTCGCTGAACACGTGACGAAAGCGCGACTGGATTACCGAACGCACCACTTCTCCCATTGCATTCAACTCACCGTTCGCCACAGTAAATTCAAGATCGGTCAGCGCGAAGGCGTGTACTCTTCGTGTTTCTGCGATTCCCGCATTCATTTCGCCAACGTAGCGCGCAACTTCGTCGCGTACGAGGCGGTGTTGCACCAGGGCATCCCACGGCGCGACGAGTCCCTGAGTCAGCGCCCACGTCTCAACCGTCTTTTGCCGCAGCGACAGCACAGCCACCAAATGCGGTCGCCCGTCGCCATGACAAACAGCGTGCATAACCATCGGCGAACGTTCGAGCGCGAGTTCAATTGCCAACGGGCTCACCACTACCCCCGACGCCAGCGTGATCATGTCCTGCAGACTGCCCGACATGCGCACAAATCCATTCACGTCGATGCTTGCAATGCGGCCGGTTCGAAACCACTCACCACCTTCCGCGAATGCGTCTTGGGTTTCCTGATCGCGATTCCAATAACCACTGAATGTTCGAACACCGCGAGCCACCTGCAATTCGGCGCCTGCACCGATGCGAATCGCACTGCCGTTGATCGCTTTCCCAATTGACCCTTGACGATACTGCTCCGAAACATTCGCACACACTGCAACCTGTTCGGCGAGGCCGTAAACGGTCGTCAAGCGCGTATCGACCGCAGCCAACGTAGCTTTGGCAGAAATGGGAAGGGCCTCGCCAAAATGAACGATGCGATTGCACCGCGAACCAACCCACCTGTTCAACGCTTCGCGAGAACTCAGTCCAACGCCGCCTGCGCTTTCAACGGACTCCAGTAAGCGCATGCCATAACGTAATGATGCATTCACAACACTCGGCTCAAATTGCCTCGCGGCGAGCGCAACATCGGCGAAATCTTCAACAATCGCAGCGGACAAACCATTGACGACGACTGCATACAAATCGACCATCAGCGCAAACGGCTCCCAAAATGGCTGAAAAGCTAGCACGGTGTCGGTGTCGCGAATCGCAAGCAACTCTGATATCGCAATTGCGTTGTCCATAACGCAACCGTGCGAAATCATCACACCATTTTCACTGTTTTCCATGTAAACGATGGCGGCGATGTCTCCCGCAGTCAGCGCATCAATTCGCTCGGTCAGCTCCTTCTGCAACACCTTGTAATCATCCAAAGCCGTCGAGCCCTCACGACACCACGACTCGAAGTCGAAGAGCTGTTCGGCCTGACTCGCGCGCAACGGTTCGAGATCGTCGCAAATAATTGAGATCGGTTTCACTAGTTGCGATTGCACACTACGCAACAGCTTCAGCCTCGCCACGGTATCGACCATCACGACGCTCGGCTCACAATCATTCAACAGCTGCAACAGACGTTCGGCGTTGCAATCAGGATTCACTCCTACCACCGAAACCCTGGTCATCGATGCGCCGACAGTAGCAATCGGCCAAAGCGGTCGGTTACTCGCAAATATTGCGACCCGCGAACCAACCGCTGTACGATGCGCCAACAAGGCACCGGCAAATGCGCGCGATTGCGAGGCCCAGTCACCCCAACTCAAATTCTGCAGCGGCCGAACCGCCCCCGTTGGATATACCGCGAACGCCAATCGTTGTGGATTGCGTGACGCGAATTGCAGAAATCGGGAAACGATAGTGTTCGGTCGAAGCATGCCGTTGGTGAGTGTGCCGGAGGAGCAAACAGGTTCACGCTCCTCAAGATATCAGCAAAATCCATCCTGCCCACTCCCCTCGGCGTTACACCCGGGCGAAGTTTCGAAATGACTCATGGTGCCGAGTTGACGGGTGTTGTGCCGCGGCGTTCCCTGCTCCGTCGAATACTCGCGGGACTTACCACCAGTACGGCGCTACTTGCGGTCGTCGCGATAGTTGTCGCCGCCAGCGTTATTCCTCCCATCGGTGCGCGTCGAACCGCACGCATGGCCGCCGATCAGGAGTTGCGCAATTTGCTGGCGCGTGACGAGAGCGTTGTTGTTGCCACTTACGCGTCGCAGCGCCGTTGGACTGACATGTGGCGCGAATCGTATGGATTGGTTGCCGCCACCACGCAACGCGTTTTGTACATTGGCTCACCTGCAACGCCGCTATTGCGTCCGCGTGAGGACGGGCCAATGGAATTACTCGTTGAGAGCTATCCCTACGAAGCCTCGTTTGTCATTGAACCTCGTGCAGTATTTTTCGGGAAGTTACGCGGCTTGGCGCTGCGCACGCCCTCCGCACAAGTCGATTTCCTCATTGATTCAAAAGAATGGGTTGCAGCGCAATCGGTCGCGAAAGCGGCAATTGCAGCGCAGCGTCAACTGGCAGTGGAAGTCGAGTCGCAGGAGCGTCTCACGCGCGCGCCTGCGCCTGTGGCCGAGGTGTATGTGCCTTACGTGGTGAAACGTGGAGAAACGTTGACCGGACTGGCACGACGGTTTCATACTTCACCAGATGTACTGCGTCAATTGAATCAATTGCAGACCGACAAAATCAAATCGGGACAAAGGTTGCGCGTTCCACAATCGACTCCGGAACCTGCGGACTCACTTGGCAGGTAGTCGTTTTATCAAGCGCAGCACCACATCGGCCAGCGCTTTCGGATCGCCGTCGAAGTGATGTCCGCCACTCCGCTCCTCAACGTGCACAAGCGAGGCCGGTGCGCCGCGACAACCCGAACTCTTCTCTTCGCTACCGAACACACACGCCATTGGGGTTCCCTGCAGTTTGAGCAGTTCCGGCATTGTGGGAATGTCAGTCGGTCGGACCGTGTCCTTTATCAGGTCAGTCAAATGAAATTCGAAACTCGCAGCCGGCGCCATTCCCAGCATCACAACCGCACTGAGCTTCTGACGAAGGTCGGCCGGTAAGCGATTCGCAACGAACGGCGCGAAATCGGCGCCGCGCGAGTAGCCGACTATGAGAATGGAGTCACCCCCAAATTTTTCAACCGCGGCGTGCAGCGCGCGGGCAACTGCCACCGCGGTTTCGTCGGGCGTACGCTTGGCGTTAATCCACGAGCGCGAGTTGAAACCAACAACAGCAATTCCATACTCGGCCAGGCGGTTCGTAACTTTCGTGTCGAGGTCCGCGAAACCACCATCACCCGTTAGCATGACTGCGGTGAACGGCGCGCGTTCGCCTTTGGGTTCCGTCCAATTGAGTGGCAAGTCGCGCACGTCAGTCCTGGTTGCTTGCGACGCGGCTGATGTTGCGAAGGCGTTCAATGACATCAGCGCGATGGTCGACGCAAAGGCACGCAAAGAAAAATGTCTGTTCATTTGCGAACAATGCCTCCAAGCCCGCCCGAAATGAGTGAAGCAACATTGGCAAGAATGCGCGGCAACGCCAATCCACCCGGCGACGCGATATACCTCGGCTCCCAAACCGGATCGAACTTTTCTTTATACTGACGCAATCCGCGAAAGTTGTAAAAATGCTCGCCAAACCGATACAGCAGCGAACCCGCTCGACTCCAGAGTGGCGCCAACGTTCTGTTTTCCAACCCCGACATTGGTGCCATGCCGAGGTTGAATGTTTTGTACCCTTCGGCTTGCCCCCACAACATCAAACGCAAGAACAAAAAGTCCATCATTCCGGCTGGTGCTTCGGGGGACCATCGCATGAGATCAACCGAAAGTTCGTCGCGAGTTGCGGTGGTCCATAAGTTTGCGAACGCAACCGGATTTCCCTCGTGATAAACGAGCGCGATTGGATGATGCGACAAATATTGTTCGTCGAAACGCCCCAGCGAAAAGCCCTTTTCGCGCGCGCTCTTTTCCGCCAGCCACGCGTCGGAAATTCTACGTAATTGTGGCATCAATGGTGGCACGTTTTCAACCGGCACAACTTCGAACGCGATGTTCTTCTTGTCGGCGTCCTTGAGTGAACGACGCAAACTCTTATTGCTGCCACCTTCAAGCGTAAACTTGTCAAGGTGCACAATGGCTTCTTCGCCAATTTTGAGCAGCGACAATCCCAGATCGATATAAAGCGGTAGTCGCTCTGTTCCGACTTCGTAGAAGACGGTCCAGCCACCGTGCCGGTCTGCCATTTCGCGAAATTGCCACGCAAGTTCAGCGCCCGCATCTTCGTCGCCAAGTGGATCGCCAACGGCAACCCAGCTGCGCCCTTCTACGCCGTACATCAATAGCGCAGTATTGGCTTCGTCAATGAGCAACGCTTTGTCGCCCAACAGCGCGAGGTTGCCGCGCGTGTCGGGGGCGTCGCGCACGATGTTCTGTGCACGCTGCAACTCCTCTTTGGTTGCAATTTCCGGCTCGGCAGGCGCGGTGCGCAGCAAGCGCATCAGCGCGAGCACCAGAACAGTGGTGCTCGCAAGCAGTGTCGAACGCATGAAACGCGGTGCGTCCGCGTGCTGCGCAAATCGCCACCACAACGAGTCCGCATACTCAACGTGTCGAAACGCGAACAGGCCGAGTGCAACGCTTGCCAGCAGCGCCGCAACGATGGACACAATCCATGCCGGCTCCATCGGCTCCGCGAACAAGGCCGCGCGTCGGTGAAACGCATGTCGGCTGGGCGCGACAATCAGCAGAACAACGGCGAGAACCGATGCTTCTTCCCAGTCGAGCCCCTTCAGCAACGACGCGGCAATACCGGCGCACAACGCAATCACCGCCAATCCCCACGCGGCATCAATGCGACGTTTGAGTGCCCATGCCAGGACCAACATTGCGACGCCAACAACACTTCCACTCAAATGCGAAAGTTCAATAATTCCGAGCGGCAACACGCGGTCGAGAAACGCAATGCGGCTGCGCTCGGCCGGCGTTGCGCCGGATATGAGCAGCACCACTCCTGATGCAAACACCGCTGCGCTCAGGATGGTCGGGAGTGTTGTTGGGCCCCAGCGCTTTGCCATTCGAGCCGTATTGCGTACAGCGTTGCCAAACACTTCGCGACGACGGCGAATTGTGAGCACTGACATCGTGATCGACGCCGCCACAAATGGAAACATGTAGTAGGCCAATCGATACACCAGCAACGATGCCAGCACACGTTCCGATGGTATGTATTGCTTGAGCAGAATTACCATCAGCCCGTCGAACACACCCAGGCCACCGGGAACGTGACTTAACAATCCAATGGCCTGCGCGAGCGCGAACAATCCAACAAATGCCGGGAAAGAAATCGCTGATTTCGGTAGCAGAACCCAGCACACCAAAGCCGCCAACAACCAATCAGTTAACGCAACGCCAAGTTGGCCGAATGCAAGGAGAGGTCCGGGTGAATCCAATTCCCAGTCACGAACAACCAGCGGCGCGTTCCGAAAAGTCGCGAACAGTAAATACGCGACAACAGCCACCAACAAAAGCACACCAAAAGGTGCCGTGGTATGAAACGGAATCAATTGCAGCGCGCCATCGGGCAGCGGCACAAAAATCAATGCGAGTCCGCAGATCGTTCCAACGCCGACCCAGAACCCAATCGCGGAGAACACCGCCGCACGCGCAACTTCAGCGGTTGTTAACCCTTCGATTGTCCAAAAACGCAAACGAATTGCGCCGCCTGTGACGGCGGCGAAACCCAGAATCTGACTGAACGCGTACGCCAGAAACGACGTGAGATACGAACGTCGCCACGGTATTGGATGTTTGGCGTAACGCAGTCCCAACACGTCATACAGCGGAAGCACGAAGTATCCGACAATCGTGAGCGCGAGCGCCCAGCGAATTTTGCTCCCTGGCACCGACTCGGCCGCCTGCAAAATGAGGTGATAACTCGTGGCGTGCAGTTCGCTTTTCAAAGCAAACAGCGCAATGCCCAAAACAAGCAGTGACGCCAGTGGTACCAACCACCGACGCCACGCTGCTTGCTCTGCATGCACCACTGATTTATTAGTCACTCTGGTACTACGCTACCAATGAAGCGAGGGATCCCTGGGCTGATTCCAGGACTACTGCCCAAGCACCATTGCAAACACGAGCGGTGCAACAATTGATGCGTCCGACTCGATAATGAACTTGGGCGTTTCGATTCCGAGTTTGCCCCAGGTGATTTTCTCGTTCGGTACCGCGCCGGAATACGAACCGTAACTCGTCGTCGAATCGCTGATTTGGCAGAAGTATCCCCACAGCGGCACCTGCGTGCGATGCAAATCCTGATGCAGCATTGGCACCACGCAAATCGGAAAATCGCCTGCAATGCCGCCACCGATCTGGAAAAATCCAATGGTCGTGTCCTTCGTGGCTTCGGTGTACCACTCGGCCAGATACATCATGTACTCGATGCCGGTGCGCACGGTGTGCACGTTCTTGATATCCCCCTCGACCACGTGCGCCGCGAAAATATTTCCAAGCGTCGCATCTTCCCAACCGGGAACTATGATCGGCAGATTTTTCTGCGCAGCCGCCAGCAACCACGAATCTTTCGGATCGATTTGGTAGAATTGCTCAAGTTTTCCGCTGAGCAAAATACGATACATGAATTCATGCGGAAAATAGCGTTTGCCCGAGGCATCGGCCGCTTTCCACTCTTCCAGCACCACCGCTTCGATTCGGCGAATCGCTTCCCCTTCGGGTATGCACGTGTCGGTTACCCGATTCATGTGCTTTTCCAGCAACACTTGCTCGTCCTGCGGCGTCAGATCACGGTAGTTCGGAACGCGTTCGTAATGATCGTGCGCAACCAGATTGAACACGTCCTCTTCGAGATTCGCGCCGGTGCACGTGATCGCGTGAACCTTGTCCTGCCGAATCATTTCGGCGAGCGACAATCCGATTTCGGCTGTGCTCATCGCGCCCGCGAGCGTCACCATCATTTTCCCACCACCATCGAGATGCGCAACGTAGGCATCAGCCGCGTCAATCAGCGCAGCAGAATTGAAATGGCGATAATGATGGCGCAGAAAGGCCGAGATCGGCCCTGATTTTGACTGTGACATGGCGACTGCGTGCGTGGTGGTCGTGGATCGTGAGAAGCATTTCGATCCAGCTGATAGGTTGAGCTGCACACAATCTATCGCTTGGCTTCCCCGTACGAACCCCGATTTTCATTTCGTCGGGCGTTTCGCCTGGCCGTTCCCTGGCGAAGCGCAAGCCATGCCGCGGCGGCGGCAGAAGCGAATCCCACAAGAGCGTGCGACGACAAGAACGCGATGAGTGCGACGACCAACAACGCCACCGCGCCCGTCAACCCAATTCCAGCAGCTTCGTCACCGTGCAAACGATGGGGTGCGATTCCTACAGTTCCCCAACCACGCGACGCATCGATCGCGTAACTCACCCCGCTGACTGTCCGATTTTCACTCTGCCGATTGGCAATTACCGTTTCGTCCGGCGGCAGCAGGCCAAGTCCCAACCGCAACGCGGGCAGCAGCATCGATTCCGTGTCAGCGCTGCGCACCAACGCGGGTGTCGCGAACGAATCGCGCACAACGCCGGCGAAGCCGCGCAGCATTGCTCGTTTGCTCTCGTCAACAGCGGGGTCAAGCCGCCGCAGAATGGCTTCGACGTCTTTGGTGCGACCTTCGCGCATTGCATTGACAAGCTGACGAACAGTTGCGCGAAACGCGTCGGCTGATGAGTCATCGCTGCGCTGAACACCCTCGGTGCGCTGCCACTGTCCGTCGATGCTCCGCGCTTCCCAACCCTGACCGTGAATGCTCTCATTGTTGTGCAGTGCGTCAATCAGCGCACTAATCACACTGCGTGCCGAGAATGCGCGCGACGGCGAAATCGTTAGCGAGAGCGATCCCCCCGATGATAATCCCTGCAACAACATGCGAAGTTCCGTGACAGTTTGTTCTGGACTCAGCAACGAAACTCGTGCACCAATGCGCGACAGCGCGTCGTTCAGTACATCCCGCGATTCCATCTCTGGCCTTTCAATTGGCGACGGTCCTTCATCGAAGGCGTCAATTGAATTGAACGCGGCGGTGCTGCGCGGTGTACGAAACGCGTTGAACAATCCACTTAGTGGATCATCAAATACTCGAGAACCTTCTCTGATCGCCTGTCGCATTAACGAACGTCCATACTGAATTGCAGGATGCCCGGGAAACGTGACGGCAGCACGCCTTAGCAATTGCTCGGCGTCTTCGCGATTGCCATTGCGTGCGAGCAACAACGCTTCCTGAACAATCAACAACGCATCACCAGGACGACGAGCCGCCGCGTCAGCCAGAGCCTGGCGCGCAGCCGATAAGTCGCCAGCAGCCAAACTCGTAAGTGACAACAGAAATCGATTTGCAATTGATTCGGGGCGCTTCTCCAATATTTGATTCGCCACGCGCGATGCTTCGCCGGGCAGCCCAAGCAGAGTGAGCGAACCACCTCGCAAATACCAGCCGCTCTCCGTATTGCGCGCGCCTTCCCACACTTCGTCGAGCGCCATCAAAGCATCGGCCGGTTGATTGCGAATCAGCGCGCCACGCGCCTGCTCCAGTCCCATTCCAAGCGCGAGACCGGGGGTCTTTGACCGCACCACAATGAGATCGGGTGCCGCCAGCAAATCGCGCGCGGTAAGACCACTTCGGCCAAGGGGCGCGCCCTCCGGATTTGTGACAGGCTGCGGCGCAACCGGCGTAACACGCGTCAGCGCACGTGACGTCGAGACTGGTTGAACGGGACCCGAAGGCCCGATGTTGAAATCGGGGGCAGCCAAAATCGGTCGCGACGAGGGAAAAGTTGTGGACGGAGTTCCAGGGAGAAGTATCGGAACGCCGCCCTCACACCTTTAACGCGAATCGTCACCCTGTGCCGAAGTGTGCTTCTTCACGAACGCTGTCACCAGCGCCAATGACTCCATCGCCTCTGGCATCGCGGCCGCGAAGAATTGCCAGCAATGAGGCACCCCCTTCCACAAACGAAAGCTCACATCAACGCCGGCGGCCTTCGCTCGTTCCGCTACTCTCACCGAGTCGTCGCGCAAAGTCTCGTCCGCACTCGCGTGAATCAACAAGGGCGCGAGCCCTTCAAAATTTCCATACACTGGCGATGCGCGCGGATCGAGAGCGTCGGCACCGGCCAAATAAATGTCGCATGCGCGCCGAATGGTAATGGCCGCAAACATTGCGCACTTCTCCGAATTTTCTTCCAGTGACGCGCCCGTTGCCGCGAGATCCGTCCACGGACTGAACAACACAATCGCGGCGGGTTGTGGAAGATTATTTTCACGCAGTGACTGCGCAGTGGACAGCGCCAATCCGCCACCCGCGGAATCACCGGCGAGAACCAATTTCGATGGGTGCACGCCAACTTCTTCAATCAAGAATCGATACGTCGCAATCGCGTCGTCGAGCGCCGCCGGAAATGGATGCTCGGGAGCCAGTCGGTAAATCGGAACAAACGCGCGCGCGTCGAGTCGTTTGGTTAGTGAGCCAACTAACGTGCGGTGTGTTTCGGGGGAGCAGGCGAAATAACCCCCACCGTGCAAGTACAAAATCGTTGGTGAAGATTCGGTAACGTTGCTCGCGTAAACCCATTCTCCAGCCGGTTGCTTGCTGAAGAACACATCGTTTCGAACGCGACTGCCAGTTGAATGGAACATGAGCTCGCGCACACTTCGCGGTCGCCCCATGTTCGCTCGCACAAAATTGGGATCAATCGGGCGGAGTGCGTGCGGACGCATTCGCGCTCGCACGAGCAAACTCAACACGTGTGCTTGCCAACTAACCTGCGACCCTGCGTCTGCCATGGCACGGATGTGGAATGAACGTGACTCTGACCCTCATCCGTACCATAACACGTTGATACTGGACCTCGCTGCGATCGCCCGGAGCGGTTCGGAGTTCAGGACCCGACTTGCTTCTCCACTCGGTCGCGGTAATGTCGGCTTAAGCGCAGGCGAGTGCCGTTGTCGAGAATGACCACGTAGTCCCCCGAAAACCACTGCTGCATTTCCTTCACGCGATTGAGGTTCACAATCGTGCTGCGGTGAATGCGTGCGAAAAGACGTGGATCGAGTGACTCTTCCAGATGACTGATGCGTTCGCGAATGGTGTGCGACACCTTGCCGACGTGCAGTCGCACATAGTTTCGATCAGCTTCTATCCAATCGATTTCGCCGACTTTCACGAAGAACATGCGACCGTCGTGCTTCACCAGAATGCGACTGGAGAAACTTGACGCTGCGCCGTTCGTCGCGGCGGGCGTTCCGTTCATTGGCGCCGGTGTTGGAGATCCGTCTGAAACGCGTCGAACCGTAGCCAGCAATTCACCGAGTCTGTTCGCAGCACTGCTCTGCTGTATTTGCGTACGCGCACGCTGAAACGCCGTGCGAAAGCGATCCGCGTCTACCGGTTTGAGCACGTAGTCAACCGCGTGTACATCAAATGCCCGAAGCGCGTGTTCATCGTACGCCGTGACAAACAACACCAGTGGCAACGGGCCGTCGCCCAACTCGCGTAGCACGCCAAATCCATCAAGCTCGGGCATCTGCACATCGAGACACACGATGTCCGGACGCAGTTCCGAAATGCTTTGAACCGCTTCACGTCCGGTTGAGGCCTCACCAATCACCTCAACATCCGGCTCCGCCTGCAGCAACCGTCTAAGGCGCTGACGGGCCAAAGATTCATCATCTACCACAAGCACTCGAACGTTCGACATATCCGGCTCCTGGGGATTCCGGGCGCTCAACGCCGCGATTTACAAAGCTGGGGGCGGGCCCGTCTCGGCCCGAACTCTTTCAATGCACAGCGGGATAGTCGCCTCCAGACCTGGGAAAGGCGTCGTCCCGGGGACGAGCAGCCCGCCGAAGGCCTTCAACCGGCCAGGCAGGCGACCAAGTCTGGACTCCTCACGAGCCGTCCCGACCGCGTTGCAAATGCTGGTTCACCACTGCTTCTTGCAGACATTCGACGTCCAAGGAGTCCTGAAGGTTGCCTGCCTCTCTTGAAACAGCGCCCGCGCTTCCCGCGTCATCCAGGACCGTAACCATCGCCGATAAGGGCGATCGGTTGCGACGAATGACACGCCTGCTGTTCGCTGGTGTCTGGATTGTGCCGGCAATATTGGCGGCCGCGCAGGTCGTTATCGTCGGCCGGTTGACCGGAGAACCGTACGGCATTGTCGCGGCAATTATTTGGCAGGGACTCGCCTGGGGAATGTGGGGGGTCTGGTCGCAGATCATTCTCACCCTGGTCGATCGCATTCCTTTAAGAGACGGGCGCGTTCGCGTCTGGCTGGCTGCCCATATTGCCTTGTGCCTGGCCATCTGCACACTCACAGTGTTGCTGCTTGGCGCACTGGATTTCTACTTCACGCAATGGCCCGACACGCCGTCGTATCTCAAAATTGTTCGCGCCATCATTCTGAATCACCTCGACTTTCAGGTCGTGCTGTATTGGGCAGTCGTTGGTGCCGCATACATGGTGCAATACCTGGGCCGCTATCGCGAACGCGATCGCGACGCCGTTGAGCTCGAACAGAAACTCGCGCGCACGCAACTTGAAGCGTTGCGCATGCAACTCAATCCGCACTTCTTGTTCAACGCACTCAACTCCGTAACCGAGTTGATGGAAATGGATGTGCGCGAAGCACAGCGCACTCTTGGTCGCGTCAGTGATTTGCTCCGGTTGTCGCTACGAAGTGCGGCCTCGCCAACAATTCCACTGTGGCAGGAAATCGAACTCGTTGAGTTGTATCTGCAAATCGCACGTGTTCGTTTTGGCGACACGCTCGCCGTCGATATCGAAGTCGATCCGGCCGCCGTCGATCTCGAAGTGCCAAGTTTTGTCTTGCAGCCGCTGGTCGAGAACGCACTCAAGCATGGTCTCTCACCGCAACTCTCCGGCCAGTCGATTGACGTGAAGGCGCGGCGTGTTGGGCCCACACTGGAGTTGATTGTCGAAGACAATGGACGCGGGCTCGATGGCGCCATAACCAGCAGCGGACGCTTCATGGCGGCACGACCATCAGTCGACGGACTCGGTATTGGACTCACGAATACTCGCTCGCGACTGAAAGTTCTATATGGCGATCGCTACTTATTTCGCATGAATAACACGGCGTCTGGTGGATGCCGCATTGAAATCAGGTTGCCCCTCGACTAGTCAAGCACACTCGCGACCTCTCGCCGTGGGCAATGAACAAAATGACTATTCAATAATTATTGCATTGGCCTCGATTTCAACGAGCATTAACGGATCGATAAGAGCGGATACCTGCACCATGGATGTTGCAGGGCGTATCGAACCGAACACTTCTGCATGTGCGCGCCCAACCGCTTCCCAGTTGGCAATGTTCGTGACAAACATGCGAGTGCGAACAACGTGCTCAACCTTTGCGCCAGCCTGGGCCAGAGCCGTTTGCAGATTTATCAACGCTTGTCGTGCCTGCACGTATTCGTCACCTGAACCCACTATCGATCCATCGGGCAACGTCGCAGTTGTTCCGGATACGAAAATATGCATCCCCACTCTCACCGCTCGCGAATAGCCAACCACCGACTCCCACTCAACTCCCGAACTGATGTTCGTACGCTTCACTGTTTCGCCTCCCCGGTGTTGGTTGCCATCCAATTGTCAGGATCCCACCCCATCCGAAAAGGGCTTGCGCGCGACGTGACCGTTGCACAACATCTCACCAACATTACACGCTGCCAATTCGCGCAGCAATTCATTTGATCGAAAGGCCACCGAAGTAGAGGTGGCAAATCTGTTAAGCAGCATAACGCTGTTGAGGAGAATGCAATGTCATACGACAACCGCGGTCAGAAAATCCTGATCGCTGAAGACGACGTACAAGTAGCTTCGTGGCTCAAACGAGTCTTCGAAGAGGACGGACATATCGTAGAAGTCGCGCACACTGGAGTAACGGCACTCGAAACGGCACTGGCCAGCAACTTTGCCTTGATTGTTATCGATCTCGATTTACCGGAGCTCGACGGCATGTCGGTTGTGCGAAAGGTTCGCACCGCCGGCAGACACGGGCCAGTGCTGATCATGACCGCCGCCCATTCCGATGAGGACGTGGAAAAAGGGCTCGATGCGGGCGCTGACGACTTCCTTATCAAACCGGTCTCAGTACAAGTGCTTCGAGCACGCGCTCGCGCCTCCATGCGCCGCTCATCCTCGACAGCACCACAAGTTGTAGGCTTTGGCGACGTCACCATCGACCGCACCACATTCAAAGCGCACGGCCCGCTTGGCGATGTCCAACTCACTGCCAAGGAATTCGAATTGCTGCAGTACATGATCAACAATGCAACCAAAGTCATTCCACGCAAAAACCTGCTGCTCAATGTGTGGGGCTACGACTTCGACCCGGGCACCAATGTTCTCGAAGTTGCACTGAGCCGAGTGCGTCACCGGCTCCACGACATTACAGCGTCGCTGCGATTGCGCACCCTACGAAGTCAGGGCGTTTTGCTTGAATTCGTGCGTCCCGGAGAAACCACGGATCGCATCGACAGTGCAGAGTGAAGCGAAATCGGCCAGTGAGTGAGCCTCACTGAAATGCAGCATGCGTGCTGTCAGGGCTTCTTTGCAACAGGGGGAGCCAATCGCACCGACAGGCCGTCGGCAATCTCATCACCTGGATTTACAACCAGCTGCTCGCCGACATTCACTCCCGATCGCACCTCAACTTCCGAACCGAAGTCTCGGCCGAGTGTTACGGCAACGATGTGAATTTTCCCATCACGCACCACAGCTACCTGCGGACCTGAAGCACGAATCATCAGCGTGTTGGCCGGCACGAGCAGTGATCGCGTGCCTCTTGTCAATTCGAAATCAACGTGGCCAAACATACCGGGCATCAATCGCCCTTCACGGTTATCCACCAGAATTTCTGTCATCAGCGTTCGCGTGCTCAAATCGAGCGCTTGCGCTGTGCGCGTAACCTTGCCATGAAACGCCGTGCTGCCCAATTCCTGCACGAATACATCTGCGGGTTGTCCAACTTTCACATTTGGTGCAGCGCTTTGTGGAACGTTGGCTACGACGCGCAATGTGTCCACCTGAACAAGCGAGAACAGCGGCTTTGCGCCGGTTCCGGTTGTTGGTGAGACCAATGCTCCAACATCAGTTCCGCGTGCGGTTACAATGCCACCAAACGGCGCCGTGATGGTTCCAAACCGCTTGAGCTCAGCAAGTCGATCAATATTCGCCCTGGCCGACGCCGACGCCGCCTGCGCGACGTTAAAGGCGCCCAACTTTTCGTCCAACTCCTGCTGCGTTGCCGCTCCCTGCTTCACCATGCTCGTCCAGCGGTCGAGCGTAGACTTAGTCAGCGCGTTCGTTGCCTGCACCTGCGTGTACGTGGCCTTTGCCTGATTGTATTCCTGATCAAGCTCCGGCATTTCAATAATCACGAGCGTGTCGCCGGTCCTGACATGCGAGCCCATGTCTACGCGTAGCGATCGCACGTAACCATTTGTACGCGTGTAAATGCCGGTCTCGTGCAATCCGTACAATGTTGCTGGCAACGATATCGTGTTCGTCGGCGAGCCGAGCTTTGCTGATGCAACTGTAACAATTGGCGGGCCCGCTACCTCGCGCGCCTCCGCTTCAACGCGCTTCCCGCGAGTGATGCGCGGAAGAATACCGGTCAGCAGAAGTACTCCCGCCACCAGTACGATGAGAACCACAACATTACGACCGGCGTGCGACGTCGCTGCCGGTGATGGTGAACCTGACGATGTCATGCAGCTTGCTCCAGCAGCGGCATCGCTGCGCGCTCACGTGCTTCCACGCGACCCCGCAACGTGCTGTAGGCGATTGGTACAATGAAAAGTGTGGCAGCCGTCGCGGCAATCAAACCTCCAATAACCGCTCGGCCCAGCGGGGCGTTCTGTTCGCCCCCTTCGCCAAAGCCGAGTGCCATCGGCAGCATGCCGATAATCATGGCGAACGCCGTCATGATTACAGGACGAAGTCGGGTATAGCCCGCTTCGAGGGCCGCATCGTGTGCGCTTAAGCCCGCCAGCCGACGCTCGTTGGCAAAGGTTACAATCAAAATACTGTTCGCCGTGGCAACTCCGATGCTCATAATCGCACCCATCAACGACGGCACACTGAGCGACGTTTGCGTGGCAAACAACGCCCACATGATGCCAGCCAAGGCCCCCGGCAGAGCGGTCACGATGATGAGTGGGTCGAGCCACGACTGGAAATTCACCACCATCAGCAGGTAAACCAACAGCACCGCGAACGCGAGACCGTATCCAAGTCCTTCATAGGCAGTGCGCATGCTCGCAACTTGTCCGCGCATTTGAATTGTCGTGCCGCGCGGGGCCGTTTTTTGAGCGTCCGCAATAATGGCATCAACATCACGCGCTACCGCTCCCAAATCGCGATCCTGAACGTTGGCAAAGATATCGAAAACCGGCTGCACGTCACGGTGGGTAATCACACCGATGCCCGTGCGACGCGTTATCTGCGCAACATTGTCCAACAACGAAACGCTGCTACCGGCTGCGCTATTTGATACGATCGGAGTCTGCACGATTTGCGTGAGCGACCCCATGGATCCCTGCGGCGTTTGCACGTTCACCGCGTACTGCACACCGTTGGCTGGATTCAACCAGAAGTTCGGCGATGTCTGCTGACTCGACGATAGCGAAACAAGCAAGTTGCTGGCAACATCGCGCTCCGTCAGCCCCAACGCCGACGCCCGATCGCGATCGACGGTGACGAACAACTGCGGCGCATTCATGACCTGATTGACATGCACGTCAACTGCGCCCGGAATTTTTCGAATTCGCGCTTCAATTTTCTGCGCCAGCTCGTAGTTCTTGATTTTGTTACTTCCCAACACCTGCACATTGATCGGCGCTGGCAATCCGAAATTCAATATTTGGCTGACGATGTCGGCCGCCATGAAGAAGACCTTCACATCGGGGTAGTCATGACGCAAACGTTTTCTGATTTCCTGGCGATAGTACGCAATATCGTGCGTGCGTTGGTCCGTCAACGCGATCAACAAATCGGCGTCGGCCACCCCAACGGTTGGGTTATCGCTTTGCGCAAGGTTTGATGCGTACGCAGTCGTAATGCCGATGTTGTCGAGAATGGTGCCGATTTCGGCGGGGGGAATGATTTCGCGAATGGTCTTCTCCACCGCGCCCACGATCTGCTCGGTTTCTTCCACGCGGGTGCCTGGTGGAGCGCGCAGGTGAACGCGCAGCTGCCCTGCATCGACCGACGGGAAGAAATTTTCGCCCAGAAACGGAAACAGCGCGAACGAAGTCAGTACAGCAAAGGTGAACCCAGCGAAGATCTTTCCGCGATTTGCGAGCGTCGATTCCAGCATTGCGCGATAGCGCGTTCTCAATCGCTCGAACGCCAGATCAAAGCGCAAATGCACGCGTTCAATCGGACCGGGGTTGCCGTGATGCCTGGCTTCCCACTCCAAAGCGTAGCGCACCAGGGTCGGCACTAATGTTCGCGAAATCACATACGAGGCCATCATGGCGAACACCACGGCCATTGCGAGTGGCGCAAACAGTGAGCCGGCCGCGCCACCCAGGAAAAACACTGGCACAAACACAATGCAGATTGACAGGGTCGACACAAATGTCGGTACCGCAATTTCCTGAGCGCCGTCGAGAATTGCTTTCTCGATGTTGCTGCCCATGTGCACGTGACGATGAATGTTTTCTATTCCTACCGTCGCGTCGT
>JBDUAX010000271.1:0-6355 GCA_040004455.1 Gemmatimonadaceae bacterium | reverse complement strand
TGCCGTTGACGACGGCGCCACAATGGCCACAGCGGTATCGCCAACAACAGCAACAGCACCCATGGACGTCCGAAATTCAATCCGGTGATTGACACGATGTCCGCGGCGATGCCATCAAGCTTGAGCGAATCAAGCGCTTTAGAAAAAATCGACGCTTGCATCACGCCGCCTCCTTGCCGCGACGCGACGCTTTGCGCGCCCGCTCTTCTTCGATTTTGCGTTGCTGGCGTTCGCGCTTTTGTTCGTCCTTCTTTTCAGTCTTCTGCTGGGCCCTGGCCTCCGCTCGGCGTACTTCATCGGCTTGCTCAACGCCGGAAACTATTGCGCGAGCCTCCAACGCAAGTTCGCGCGCATGCGGCGCGGCGACTGGATGTTGCCCAAATTTTATCGCATCCGCTTCCGCCAGTAACGGCGACAATCGTTGCGTCGGCACGCGCGAATCAGGCGTGACAACGACGAGCAGTTCGTCTGACGTTAACGCCAACGTTGCTTCGCTGATGCGAACCGACAAGTATGTCCGCAGTACTTCCACTGCGAGCGCCACAAATCGTCCCTGTTCACCCGCTTCTCCCAGCGCCAGGCGATCCAGCCGCTGAAAGTCACGTTCGGCTCGCGCAAAGGGATCGAGTTCTATCATCAGCACGCGACGTCGCTTTCTGCGACTCACTAACCAGAATACGATCGCCAGCAGTAACAACACGAGCAGCACCGGCCACCACATTTCCCACCACGGAATCACGCGCGGGAACAATCCCTTCGCGGGTTTCGGCACCCGTAGCGATGTGTCGGCGGGCAAAACGGATTCGACAAACAGTGACGGTGCTTGAAACGGGACAACGGTTTCCGTGCCGTTGGTGCTGACTTTGATGTCAGGTAATGCAACCGTCAGCTTGCCGACACTCCACGCGACCATCGAGTACTCCGCCGTCTCTTTTCGCGTAGCGCCGCCTTCACTGCCGGTTACATGCACTGGTGCGCGTAAACCAAACGGACCGTTTGAATCGGCTGGAGTTGGCCACGTAACGTGCGCGCCAGCTGGAACATCCATCGACACCGTCATCGTGAACGGATCACCAACGCGCAGAGTATCCGGTTTCACTCGCACTTCCATGCGACCAGCGGCCGATTGTTGCGCATGCAGTTTGAGCGACGACACCAGCGTCACACCGAAAACGAGAATGACGAAGAGCGCGATTCGACCTGAAGATCGTGCCATTGCGGACACGCCAATTCTTCCGCTCACGGTTTCACTCCGTGCTCACGCACCTTGCTGGATTTACCGGCTGCATCACCCAACGCGCCGCGCGGACCACTGCGCACAGCGCCATGCGGTCTTTTCGCACGGGCGCGAAAAAACGCCATCAGCGCATCAACGTATCCGTGTTCGGTGTGAACTACTATTTCATCAAGGCCAAGTCGCCCGAATAACTTGCGGCGCATCGTGTCGTCGGCACTCACGCGATCGCTAAACGCTTTTCGCACCGCGGGATTGCTTGTGTCAATTTCCAGCCGCTCCCCGGTTTCCGGATCCTCCAGCCGTGCGAGTCCGATATTCGGCAATACGCGTTCGGCGGGATCTTCCAGGGTCACCGCAATCACATCATGTCGCTGCGCCAGTCGTGCTAACGGCCGCTCCAGATCCGGTGACAAGAAATCCGAACAGAAAAAAACCACCGCACGATGCGTCAGCAGTTTTGTCAGGCGATCGGTGGCAATCGTGATGTCAGTGCCGCGACCAACGGGATTGACCGTCATCAAATCGCGAATCAGTCGCAGTGCATGTTTGCGCCCTTTTCGCGGAGGCAACGCATGCTCGACACGATCACTGAACATCAGCAATCCCACGCGATCGTTGTTTCGCACCGCCGCCAACGTCAGCACGCCCGCCATCTCAATCGCGAGCTCGTGCTTGAATCGCGAGCGCGTACCAAAGCGTGACGAACCCGACAAATCAACGGCCAGCATTACGGTCAATTCTCGCTCTTCGACGTACTGCTTCACAAAGGGTCGTCCCATGCGCGCCGTAACGTTCCAATCAATGGTGCGCACTTCATCCCCCGCCTGATACTCGCGCACCTCAGCGAACTCCATTCCCTGCCCTTTGAACAATGAGCGATACTCACCCGCAAAACTCGAGTCCATCAAACGACGAGTGCGCAGCTCCAAGCGGCGCACCTGTCGCAACACATCCGCTGAAGCAACCTCCAGCGGTGATGTGGCGCTGTTGGTCACGGCGTCTCGACAGCGGCCAGAAGCCGTTCCACAATCGTGTCGCTGTTTACCCCTTCGGCGTCCGCTTCAAACGAGGTCAACACACGATGACGCAATACGTCGGGCGCAATCGCTTTCACATCATCGGGGGTAACGAAGGCCCGGCCGCGCAGGAACGCGTGTGCGCGTGACGCCTGTGCGAGCGCAATCGTTGCGCGCGGGCTCGCACCGAATTCAATCAGCGGTTTCAAATCGGCGGCACCAACCTCCGCGGGATGCCGAGTGGCATGCACGAGATCGACGATGTAGTCGACGATGCGATCATCCATGTACAATTCCGAAATGCGATGACGTGCTTCCATTAACTGCTGGGGCGTTGCAACCGGCTCAACATTGATGCGCTCACCACCCGCCATGCGACGCAGAATTTCCTTCTCTTCCGTGCGCGTTGGATAATCCACTCGCAACTTCATCATGAAGCGATCCACCTGCGCTTCCGGCAACGGATACGTGCCTTCCTGCTCAATTGGATTTTGCGTTGCGAGCACCAGGAACGGCTCGGCCAGGGGATACGTCGTGCCGCCAATCGTCACTTGCTTTTCCTGCATTGCTTCAAGCAGCGCTGCCTGAACTTTGGCGGGCGCGCGATTGATTTCGTCCGCCAAAATGATGTTGGCGAAAATCGGGCCATGCTTGACGCGAAACTCCCCTGTTGTTTGATCGAAGATTTGCGTACCAACCACGTCGGCCGGCAGCAAATCGGGGGTGAATTGAATTCGCTGAAATGAAGTGCGCACAGTTTCGGCCAAGGTGCGCACAGTCAGCGTTTTCGCGAGTCCGGGCACGCCTTCGAGTAACACGTGACCGCCAGTGAGGAGACTGATCAGCAGGCGCTCCACCATGTACTCCTGCCCAACAATGCGTCGCGCAACTTCGCGTACAACGCCCTGTACCAGCGCGGCATCGTTCGACGCAGCAACGGCTGTGGTCACGCTTTCGGCTCCTGAAATTTTACGGTGAGAGTTACTGATACGCGAACGCGCGCCTGAACGATCCCTTAACGGGTCGGCGCGACCGACTCGAGCAGCGAACGTTCCTTGGGTGTCAGACCACGAGACATCCCGACCGCCAGTTCACCCAGACGAATTGGGCCAAACCGCGTTCGCACGAGTCGCTCTACTTCCAGTCCCAGTGCTACGCACAAGCGCCGCACTTCGTGGGTTTTCCCCTCGGCAATAGTCACTTCAAACGCCCAGCGACGATTCCCAAGCGGCGTGGCCGAAACATCCCGAGGCATAACCAGCCCGTCTTCCAATTCGACACCACGGCGTGCGGCTTTTACGGCCGACGCGGCATCACCTCGAACGGTTGCCACATACGTACGTTCGACTTCGCCGCTTGGATGCGTCAATCGGTGTGCCGCTGCACCATCTGTCGTGAGCAGCAACACACCTTCGGTCATGAAATCGAGACGCCCAACGTAGGTGAGTCCCGGAATCTTCTCGACAAGGTCAAACACCGTTTCGCGCCCTTCCGGATCTTTTCGAGTTGTCATGATCCCCGACGGTTTGTTCAGCACAATCCACTTGTTGCTCGTCGTCACGCGCGCAACTGGTGCACCATCGAGCGTGATCACATCGGTCGCCGGATCGATCACCTGACCAATCACGGCGACCGCACCGTTCACACGAATGCGCCCCTCGGCCACCAGGCGATCGGCCTCGCGGCGCGACGCCAATCCTGCACGCGCAACCGCGCGCTGAACGCGCATTGGTTCAGCGGGTGTGCCTTTTTTGGGTGTTCCGCCGTGTCCCCTGCCCGACGGCGAACGACCGCCTCTTTCGTTCATTCCGCTCCAGCCAGGGCAACAGCGTCTACCGACAATGAAGACACTTCAGTTGCGCCTGCCCCGCGCAAAGCGATCGCGAGTTCATCAGCGCGAGGCAATTCTTCCAGATGACGCAATGCGAACTGTTCGAGGAATTGGGAGGTCGTTCCATACAGCAATGGGCGACCAATTCCTTCGCTTCTTCCAACGACATCAATCAATTCGCGTTCCTGCAGCGATTTCAAAACGCTGCCAACCTGCACGCCACGAATTTCTTCCACCTCGGCGCGACCAATCGGTTGACGATACGCAACAATTGCCAACGTCTCCAAGGCTGCCGCTGACAAGCGATGCGGACGCACTGCCACCTGTGCACGCTCTATCGCTTCGGCGTACTCTGGGCGCGTGAGGATTTGCCAGCCGCCACCTTGTTCGATCAACTCAACCGCGTGACCGTCCACATCGTAGTGCTCGCGCAATTCATCGAGCGCCGATGACAGCGCTGCCGGGCTGGCTTCGGGATCAAGTGTCGCCAGCGCCTCAAGCGTCAACGGACGCGGGGCGGCGAACAGGGCGGCTTCAAGCAGCTTCGCTAACGACTTCACGACGAATCTCCACAGAGGCAAAGGGTACCGACTGCGACACACGCAGTTCGCCGAGCTTCGCCATTTCCAGAAGTGCCAGCAACAAGGAAAGAACCTGCCACGGTTCGGCATCACGACCAATCAAATCAGACCAACGCGCGTGTCGGCGCAACGCCAGAAGATCGCGCACTGTTTGCATCGCACCGGTCACGTCCAGTGAACGCGGAATGACGTCGTGCAACGTTGGCTCATTCGCCGTGCGCAACACGCGATCAACGGCGGCAAGCAATTCACTCAACGAAAGCGCCAGCGGAACTGAACTAAGTGAAAGTTCAGCGGCCGCTGCAACGAAACTGCGTGCAAAACGATGGCGACGTTCTTCGCCGCGACGTTCGAGCACATCAACAACTTCACGCATCTGCTGATACTCAAGCAAACGACGCACCAGTTCAGCGCGGGGATCTTCCCACGTTTCTATTCCTTCGCCGCGCGGCAACAACATCTGCGCCTTGATCCGCAACAAACGCGCAGCCATTTCGAGATAGTCCGCCGCGTCATCAAGCTTCAAACCGTGAATGCGCGACAAAAACTGTTCGGCAATTCGCGCGATCGGAATGTCGTAAATGTCGAGCTGCTCATCGCGAATAAGCGACAGCAACAAGTCGAGCGGCCCGGTGAACTCTGTAAGCTCGACAACGAATGATGGGCGCTCGGCATCCTGGATGCGTTGCAGTGAACCGATCATTGTGGGAACGGACTGGGAAGCATGAAGGGGGAGTACAATCCGGAAACGCTTTGATAAGCGGCGCCGATTGGCGCAAAAATGGCGGAGCCACCGAAAAATATCACCGCAAACAGCACGGCATACCCGATCGGCCCTACTCGCTGATACGCGGCGGCCAGCTTCGCAGGCAACAGGTACTTGAACACTCGCGAACCATCGAGTGGTGGGAACGGTAGCAGGTTGAACATCGTCAACAGCAGATTCAGCTTGACTGCGTTATCCAACATCTGTTGGACAATCGAAAGTGAATTCGATAGCGACGCCTGTGATTGCCCGATTTTTCCGACCAGGATGATGAGAGGAACGCTGATGACTGCGATGCAGAAGTTAGTGGTAACACCGGCCAGCGAAACGATGATGTCGCCGCGAACGGGGTGCCGAAAATTTCTGACATCGACGGGCACGCCCTTCACACCGCCCAGAATCGGCAGGTGCGATGCTGCCAGCATCAATGGAACGATCACCGTCATTACAGGATCGATCTGCTTGATCGGATTCCACGTTAAAAACCCCAGATCGCGCGCGGTGGTGTCCCCCTGCTTGAGCGCAGCGTAGCCGTGAGCGTACTCATGCGCGATGAACGAGAACAGCAACACCGGCGCCATGAGAAGAATCGTGCGAAACAGTTCCAACAGGCGGGGGTCGAGGGAGCCGGCGGCCAGAATTCAGGAACGGTAGCCCCGAGGCCACAACTGGCGTGATTGCAAGCAAAGTTAACCCCCCGTCCGAGAGGCGGAAACTGCGAATGAAGGCAGCTAGTTTGAGTCCCAACTCTCGCAGACAAGCCCATGCCGCGCCTTGACATAACGCACTGATGGCCGATATTTTACAGATCTGTCCAGCCCAGCTTCTTTTCAGTCCATTCAGAACCACGAGATAGTCAGTGCCGAACATCAAGTCGTCCAAGAAGGATATGCGCAGGTCACGTATAGCGGCGGTCCGCAACAA
>JBDUAX010000666.1:0-1920 GCA_040004455.1 Gemmatimonadaceae bacterium | reverse complement strand
GGACGGCGGACAAGGGCTGGGTCGTGGAGAACGAAGGCGTCGCGCCCGACATCGAAGTGGAGCAGTGGCCGGCCGACGTCATTGCGGGTCGTGATCCACAACTTGAAAAAGCAATTGAAGTCGTGATGACGGAACTCAAGAAGAACCCACCAAAAACTCCGGTGCGACCGGCACTTCCGAACAAAGCCAAGCATTGAGAATTCGTACCCTCAAAAAAAACGGCGGCATCCACGTGGATGCCGCCGTTTCTAGCCTCTGTTTCGTCAAACTACTTGTTGTTGCTCGATGCCGGAGTCGGCGCAGCCTGTTTGTCCCAGACAAATTTCTTGAGGAACACCGTCATCTTGTCGAACGTTTCAATCCAGTTCCTGTGCAACATCGATTCGTGCAAGTCGTCGGGAATCACGACGATTTCATGATACACGTTGCGGGCGCGCAGCAGTTGCACCAGACCAATCATCTGCGCGAAGTCCACGTTGCGGTCGTCGTCGCCTTGAATGAGCATCACTGGCGACTTCCAGCCGTCAATTGCACCGATTGCCGATGACTTGAATGCGAGATTCGCCGTATCGAGCGTGTTGCCGTACATGTGTACACCTGCGAGATCAACACCAGCAATGAAGGTATCCGAATTGCGCGCTAACGCTTCCGCCGTCAGCAATCCGCCGTATGACAGTCCCCAAATGCCAATGCGCTTCGCATCAACGCTGGCGTTTTCCTGAAGAAATTTCGCGCCAGCCATCACATCCTGATATTCGGAATTGCCGGCGGCATTTGTACCGGCTGCTCCGCGGAAATCGCGGCCGTAACCAACGCCACCGCGATAGTTGATTGACAACACCACGTAGCCCTGATCGGCCAGGTACTGATTGTACGCGTAGGCCCAGTGATAGAACTGCATATAGTGATAGCCCGGCATCATCTGACGCACCGGGCCGCCGTGCACGAAAATCAGCGCCGGACGCTTCTCGCCAGGCCTCATGTCTTTCGGCATGAACAACTGATTGTGAATTTCCATTCCATCGGCCGCTTTGGTGATGATGATGCCCGGCTCCACGTGCGCCGAAGTTGGAAATTCCTTTGTCAACTTCGGGAAAATAATTTTTGGCTCAGCACCTGTGACCGGCACAATCCCAATTGACGCGGGTGTTCTCGCGTCGGCGTAAATCACCGCGACACTCTTTCCACTCGCAAGCGGCTGCGGATACGTCTCAATGCCTTTGCCGAGTGAGATTTGTTTTGGCGTGCCGCCCACGGTTGGCACCATCCAGATGTGACGACGCTCAATGTCGTTGTAGTTCGTGCAATAGAAGAAAGTCTTGCCATCGCTCGACAACGAAATTGACGTGGCATCTTCAATCATGCCATCAGTTGTCGTCAATCGAACGGGCGTTCCGCCATCGACACTCAGCGAATACCAACGCTCCCATTTGTCACGCGGAACGGTTACTGGAAATACAACTTCGTTATTCGCCCACTGCATATTGTTGAGCGACGTGAACATCGTATCGCGCGGTGCGTTGTGCCACACTTCTTTCGCAACTCCTGTCCCAATATCAGCAACCATCAATTGCAGATTGTAACCACCTGCAAAGTTTGCAACATAGAATCCCGGTGATTGACGCAACGCCTGAGCGCCCGGCGCGTTCGCTGGGTTTGCCGCAGCATCACCACCACGTCCGCCGCGACCACCACCCCCACCGCCACCACGGCCGCCAAACCCACCACCACCGCAGCCCGCTGCGTAAATGGTCGCGCCAGCCGCCGCAGCGGATGCCGCTGCCGTAGTGTTCACCGCGGGTCCAGGAGGGTTACCAATGCCACCAGTTCCGGTTTGCGCTTGCAATCCAAACGGCGTTCCTGGACGACGCGAAAACGCGATGCGCTTTCCATCCGGTGACCACGTTGGACCCGCATCGC
>JBDUAX010000270.1:0-6370 GCA_040004455.1 Gemmatimonadaceae bacterium | reverse complement strand
CGAGCGCTTTCTGATACGCTTCGAGTGCGTTGGCGCCAGTTCCCAATCCGCACGGTGTGGTGTGCTTGATAATTGCGCAACACGGCTGATCGTCGAATGGCTCCGTTGCGAGCAATGCGCCTTCAAGATCGAGGAAGTTATTGAACGAAAGTTCCTTGCCGCCTAGTTGCTTCAAATTTCCCAGACCTGCGCCGGGTTTCTCAACGTAGAAGGCTGCACGCTGTTGCGGATTTTCCCCGTAGCGCAGCGATTGTTGTTTTTCGAACGAAAGCGGAAAACGATCGGGAAACGGCTCGTTGCGTTGCGCCGCAAACCATTGCGCGATGGCCGCGTCGTAACTGCTGGTGTGTGCGTAGACTTTCTCCGCCAGAAGGCGACGAAACGCAGAGTGATCCCCTCCGGCAGCAATCGCGTCGAGGACCTTTGAATAATCGGACGGGTCGACGACAACCCAAACCGCTTCAAAGTTCTTCGCAGCAGAGCGCAACATCGATGGCCCGCCAATGTCGATGTTCTCAATGACTTCTTCCGCGTGCACGTTTGGGCGCGACGAGGTTTCGCGAAACGGATACAAGTTCACGACCACGAGATCGATGGTGCCGATGTTGTGATCGGCAATGGCCTTCATGTGCTCCGGTAAGTCGCGACGCGCCAACAAACCGCCGTGAACAACTGGATGCAAAGTTTTTACGCGACCGTCGAGCATTTCGGGAAATCCCGTAATGTCGCTGACATCTTTTACGGCGAGTCCGGCTTCGCGCAGCACTCGCGATGTTCCGCCGGTTGAAACGAGGTCAAAACCCAGCGCGACCAACCGCGTGGCAAAAGGGATGAGGCCATTCTTGTCCGAAACTGACAGCAGGGCACGTGGCATCGCGTTCGACTCTAGTGAAGAAAAAGGTTGGGATTGTTGGTCGCGAAAACTGATGTTGCAGGCAATGTGCCCTGAACGCGCCCGCTGTTGTCGAGTTTGATGGTTCCGGCAGCGACCGCTTCGATAACGACGGGAAAAAACATGTGTTCGACGTTCAGCACGCGCGTTGCCAGTGTTTGCGACGTGTCATTGGATAAAACCGGCACTGGCCACTGCGCTGCGATTGGTCCCTGATCGAAAATTTCATTCACGAAATGCACAGTGACGCCACTTACCTTGGCACCCGACGCGATAACCGCTTCGTGAACGCGTTTGCCATACATGCCGTGTCCACCAAACGCCGGAAGCAACGCGGGATGCACATTCAGCATGCGACCGCTAAAAGCCGTCACGACTTCAACGGGCACGAGTCTGAGATACCCCGCCAGGACCAAGAGCTCTGCCTCGACCGCGTTGAGTGCAGCGAGCAGCGCCGAACCACTGTTGAAGTCGTCGATGAAATACGTGGCGATGCCCGCCGCTTTCGCGCGTTGCAACGCTCCCGACTCGGCGCGATTTGAACCGACCAGCACTACCGTCCCCGCATCTTTCGCAGGGCTTACGCCAAAGTGTTCGATGACGGACTGCAAGTTCGAACCACCGCCGGATGCAAGAATGGCGATGCGCATTGGTGTCCCGCGCTTCTCCACTCCGTTCGCGTTATTCATGACGGACATGTTATTCAGTCACGTCCATCCAGCCTAGCGCTTGCAGCATCGCGTGTTCGATATCGGGCGCGGTGTGTGCGCTCAATACTGCGCGCTCAATATCGGCTGCAGGCGTTCCCGCGGTCGGAACAAGCACGCCGTATCCGTTCAGCTTGAGCGCGGGGTCGATGTCACGCCACTTGTCGCCAATGTATGCCGATCGGGAGAGATCGATGTTGTGAGCCAGAGCCGCCTGGGTGTACATGAGCAACGCAGGCTTTCGACAATTGTCCGGGCCAACACTGTCGGGAGTTTGTGGGCAGTAATACGTCGCGTTGATGCGCGCGCCGTGTTCCGCCAGCAACTCCTCCACACGCGACGCAACCGCAGCGTACTGCGCTTCGGTAATCATTCCGCGACCAATACCGGACTGGTTGGTGATGACAAGAACTGGAATGTTGAGCGAGTTTGCTCTGGCAATCGCGCGGGCCGCGCCGGGCATGAGTTTTACCCGCGCTGAATCGTTCAGATAGTGCTCGTCAACAATGATGGTGCCATCGCGGTCGAGAAAAAACGCGCCTTTTTTCGTTGCGCTCACTGACGTCCGTTACCGGGGGGTTTTGGTGGCGGAATTTTCTTCGCGCTATCACTCGGCAAATTCTTGAGAGAGTCTTTCGGTGGAGTCTTGAACGACCGACTTGGCGATTTCGTGGTGCCAGACAGGCTGCGAATGTCGCGAACTGTTACGCGATACGATGTGCCTGGGTCAAGCGGCTTTTCGAGTGTGACGTAAATGTCAGTGAACAACGGTTGACGGTTCATTTTCGGTGGGGGCGTCGTGTCTCTCGGCGGTGGCGCTTTGCCGCCGCGCAAGAGCAACAGACGTCGCTCTTCCTGTTGCTGACGTTGCACCGTCGCCAGGCTATCCCGATACTTCACGCGCGCCAGCGAGTCGCGTTTTGTGCGCGCCGCCAATGAGGTGTCAGGCGGCGGTGCCGCTTTCGCGATGCTGTCGGCGCGCGATTTTCTCAGCAATGAATCGAATTGCGCGCGAACCGGTGCGCTGAAAACGGTTCGCACAGACAGCGTGGTTGAATCGGCTTTCTGTACGACAATCTGTGTCGTAGAAATAGCCTGAGTCACACCGATTGCTTTGTCAAACGCGATACGAATGGTGGTGTTGGAATCGGTCATCGTCATGTCGGCGATGCGCAGGCCAATCGTATCGTGCGAAAACGCATAGAAATCGGCACTCGCGTTTTGCGTGAGCGTTACCGAAGCGATGTCGAACGGTTCGAGCGGTTCAAACAGCCGGTTGGCGTTTCGATCGACAAAGGCGCGCATATTCCATTGGCCGGGGGGCAGGTGTTCGAGCGAATATCGGCCTATGGAATCCGTGATTGTCTGATACGTTGTGCTGTCGGGCGCGATTGCTTCAACGATGGCCTTCGAGGCTCCTCGGCCTATCTGCCAGTCGAACGCAACGCCGGTGATTTTCGTGTCGGGAATTGGGCCGCCAGTTGAAAACACAATGCGCGTGGTGCTGTCGATGGAATTGTTGCGCAAGTCCATGATGCCTCCACCAACCGTCACTGTGTACACTGTGTTGGGTTTGAAGCCTTTTTTCGGTTTGATGTCGATGGACGAGCGACGCCAATCAACTTGCGGGTCGCCACTTTTCGGGCTGATGAATACCAGCTTGCTAAGCTCCTGCGCACCTTTCGGAGTTTCGCTGACGACTTCATCAAACTGAAACGACACGTATTTCGGTTTCGCGCCAATTGATCCTGAAGCCGGCGTGATTTTGAGAATGACGGGAGCATCTTTATCCGGCGGGCCTCCCGGCGGCGCGTTTGGATTGGCGCACGCGAAATCGGTTGCCAGAATTCCGACAATCACTGCTGCAAGAACGGAATTGCGTGTTCGTATCTTCACTGTGTTCTGGAGTGCGCTGAACCGAAACGCATCACTGACCAAGCGCCTTTATGCGCGCTGCGATTTGCGCGCAACGCGTACGCCACTCTTCTGCTTTTGCTCGTTCGGCCGCCACCAATTCGGTCGGAGCTTTGGCCGTGAATTTTTCGTTGGCAAGTCGCGCATCGAGCAGGCCGAGTTGTTTGGTGAGTTGTTCGAGTTCGGTGGTGAGTCTGGCGATTTCCTTCTCGAGATCAATAAGACCCGCGAGAGGCACGACAAGTTCAATTCCACCCGAAAGGATCGAGTTAGCCGCAATTACGTTTGGGGCGGTCTCCGCAAGAGTAAATTTCGTGCGGCTCATCGATTCTGTTGTCTGGAGTTGCGCTTGCAGCGCGGTCCACAGTTCGCGCGAGGCCACGAGCGTGCCAGTTACGACAGCGCCCGGCGCAACACCGTTTTCAGAGCGGATTTGCCGCGTCGCCATGACGATTTCGCGTGCGGTTTCAAACGTCACGGCAGCGGATGCAGATCTCTCAAGCTCAAAAGTCACATCCGAGCGGCCAATAGTTGTTGCCTTAGGCCACGCAGCGCGCGCGAGAAATTCATTGGCCGGAGTCTGCGGTAACTTCTGCCACAATTCTTCGGTGATGAACGGGACCATCGGGTGCAATAATCGAAGCGCGCCGTCGAATGCATGCGCCATCACTGCGCGACACACTTCGCGATCGACGCCTTCCGCTGCCAAACGCGGTTTCGCCGATTCGAGATACCAATCCGCAAGTTCGCTCCACACAAAGCGACGCGCAGCGTCGGCGTATTCGGACAGACGTAATCCTCGTTGATGCTCGCCGTCTTTCCAGTGGCCATCTTTTCCCGGACGCGGCGGCCCCAGTGCGATATCGCAATCCCTGATTGCGTCGTTGAGGCGCTCGAGAATCCACACGTCCCCTGGTCGCAATTCGTTGGGCGAAATGCTGCTGATGTTGCGAACTGGTTCGGTTCCAACTCGTGACAGCAAGAAACGCCCGATATTCCACAATTTCGTGCAGAAGTTGCGCCCCGGTCCGAAAGACTTCTCGAGATCGCTGGGATCGAGCATGACATCAACGCCCAATCCAAGTCCCGCAACGATTGTCCATCGTAGTGCATCGGCGCCGTACAAGCGCACAACATCGAGCGGATCGATGCCGTTGCCCAGCGACTTCGACATTTTCCGATGTTCCATGTCGCGCACAGTGCCCGTGAGATACACGGTGTGAAACGGCGTGCCCCCCATGAACTTGAAGCCAGCCATCACCATCCGCGCGACCCAGAAAAACAGAATTTCCGGTGCTGTGACTAACACGTCGGTTGGATAGAACGCTTTTAAATCAGGCGCTTCCATGTTGGGCCAACCCAAAGTCGAGAATGGCCACAACCACGACGAGAACCACGTGTCGAGCACGTCTTCGTCCTGACGCACATTGCCCCCACACTTCGGGCACTTCGTGATGTCCGTGCGCGAAGCAATTGGTTCGACATCGCAGTTGTCGCAATACCAAACCGGCACCCGATGTCCCCACCAGATTTGCCGCGAAATATTCCAGTCGCGAATACCCTCCAGCCAATTCACGTACACGGCTTCCCAACGTTCGGGAAGAATGCGCAATTCTCCCGAATGGAATGCCTGCAACGCTGGCGCGGCCAACGGTGCCATCTTTACAAACCACTGATCGGACAAACGCGGCTCAACCACCGTGTCACAACGATAGCAGTGACGCACGTTGTGTTGATGATTCTCAATGCGAACCAAAGCGCCCGCTTCTTTCAGCAGCGCGACAATTTTTTCGCGCGCTTCAAAACGATCAAGACCCACAACGGCGTCGGGGACGCGCCCATTTGCGCCATCACCCTCGGTCATGAATCCTTCGGCGCTAATGACAACGGGCATTGGCAATGAATGCCGCTTGCCAACTTCGTAATCGTTTGCATCGTGCGCCGGCGTAATTTTTACGGCGCCTGAACCAAATGCGGGATCGGTGTACGCGTCGGCAACGATCGGAACGCGCATGCCGTTGATGGGCAGCACAAGGTCCCGGCCGATCAACGCAGCGTAACGCGCGTCGTCGGGATGCACCGCAACGGCCGTGTCACCCAGCATTGTTTCAGGTCGCGTTGTCGCAACCACCACGCTCTGCGTTTCGTCGTCGGCCAGCTGATAACGCACGTGGTACAAATACCCTGCAGTTTCAGTGAACTCGGCTTCTTCATCGGACAGCGACGTTCCGCAGCGCGGACACCAGTGAATAACGCGATGACCGCGATATACGAGTCCGTCCTCGTGCAAGCGCACGAATGCCTCGCGCACCGCAATTGACAGCTCGGGAGAGAACGTGTAGGCCGTTCGCGTAAAGTCCGCGCTCGATCCAATGGATTTGAGCTGATTCAAAATCTGTCCACCAGTTTCCGCGACGAACTGGCGCACGCGTTCCACAAACGCTTCACGTCCAAGATCAAATCGCGACTGACCTTCGGCGGCCACAATTTTTTCAACGACGTTTTGCGTCGCAATGCCTGCGTGATCAGTGCCGGGAATCCATACGGCCTCGTCACCCGCCATGCGACGCCAGCGCACGAGCACGTCCTGCACGGTGCTATTCAATCCGTGCCCGACGTGCAAAATGGCCGTGACATTCGGGGGCGGAATGACGAGAACAAACCGATCGTGCTCCTTCGCCCGTTCTACGCTGCCGGTAAACACCCCGTGTTCGGTCCAGCGCGGATACCACTTGGCTTCGGTCGTCGCCGGGTCGTACACCGGTGGGAGCGGCTCACTTTCTGTTCGATCGACGTTCGCGGGCGAATTCATGACGCGAAAAGTAAACACCGATCAGCATCATCGGGTGCGTTACGG
>JBDUAX010000021.1:0-21410 GCA_040004455.1 Gemmatimonadaceae bacterium | reverse complement strand
ACAACGCTCGAGGAAATCGATCGATTTTCGGAAGTGGTGCTCAAGGCCATCAAATCGGGCATTGCCTGATGAAACGTGCAGCATGTTTTGCTTTCGTGATGTCGTTGATGTTATCAGCGGCACTTACATCAGTTGCAGAAGCGCAGCGTTTTGAAGGTGTGGTCACGATGCATTTGAATCAGTCACGTGGGCGCGGCGGTTCTGCACGTGGGGGTCCGGTTGATGCAAACGCGGCCGGTGCACGCGGCGACATAGGACGCGGGGGTCGCGCCGTATTCGCGGGAGACAGTGGTCGTGGAGGGCGAGCAGGGCGCGGTGATCCTAACGGTCGTGGATTCGCTCGCGGCGCAGATGGACGTGGTGGAGACGGAGGACGCGCGGGCGGAGGCGTACCACCGGGAGCAATGGCCGCAGCGCAAAACATGCGGTTCACAATGCCGTCAGAAATCGAGTACATGACACGTCGCGGAAAGGTGCGCGTTTCACTTGGTGGAACAGGACCGAACGCACCGGGCGCGATTATTTACGCGCCGGAAGAAGGCATGGTGTACACGTTGATTCCATCAGCATCGATGTACATGCAGAATGCAATTTCAGAACTGAACGCGCCTACTGCAGTGACGAGTGATTCAGGTCCGATCACCCGGCGAACTGCGATTGCACGCACGCCGGTAATCACACACACCAAGAAGTTCGAACTGATTGCGGGTCATCGTTGCGAGCATATCATCGTGCAAGTTGGAACACAGAAAACCGACATTTGCATGGCGAAGGGCATGGGCGAATTCATCATGCCGAGTGTGCTGGGGAACAATCCTGCGTGGACGCTTGCGACAGATGCCACCAACGGCTTTCCGCTCAAGGTGATTGGGAACGACGGAATAGTGATGATGGAAGTCACCAAGGTTGAGCGAAAAGCGCTGGCCGAGTCGTTGTTTAATGTTCCCGAGTCGTACACAAAGATGGGTGATCCGAGACAAAGACCGCCGGGAGAGTGACAAATGGGGTAGCCCAAACGGCTGCCGTACTAGTACGACCTCGCTTGGTGAAACAAGACGCCGTACAGTGCGTTAGGAATTTCAGCACCTAACCAGAGGTTATCAGGATGACGTTCATCATTTCGTTTGCGGTGGCAATGATTCTCGCCATCGGGTTGCACGCCGGGGCCCGCCGTTTCGTTCGCGACCGTTTGCGGTATGTAGACGCGGCGCAGAAGGGGATTGCTCCGATCGTCGCGGGCATTTTGACAGCCGTTGTTTTGATACCGGTCGTTGCGTTTCTGCCGATCGTTGGTGTTGGCACGGCGTTGGCGGCAGGGCTTGGCGTGGGCTCAGGGGTCGCGGCGGGCGCGCGCGATATCAAGAGTGGTACGCTGCCGTTGATTTCGAACAGGTAGTTGGTGCGGAGGCAGGTGTAGCTCGCGGTAATTAAAACCGCTTACTACGAGACGCGGATCTGGCGGATCACGCAATTCCTCCGGCGAGTATCGAAGGCCCAGGCGTTTCCAATAGGTTCTACTTCGAAAATTCAAACGCTGGAAGCCCTGCTGAAATTCGCAGCGCTTCCAGCGTTTTGTTGTTGCAGAGATCGAATGCGTGACGCGCCGAAATTGCGAAATCGAATTTGATCAGCCTCTCGTTTCGGAACTGCAGCATTACATCCAGTATTCCCAGCGCTTCGTAACGAGAACAAACGCTGAGAGCGCAGCGTTAGTGACGGCATGTACGAGAATGACGTCGCCCAATGATTTGGTCCGCATCATCCACCAGTTGTAGATCAGGCCGCAGAGTAAACCGACTTCCCAGTAGGGGCCGTGTTCGCTGGCGAAAAGAACAGCAGTGATGAGAAACGCGGCAAGATTGTATGTACCAAGCGGGACTTTTTCCCAATCGTTATTGACGATCCAACGCGGCAGCCAACCGCGCCAGAAAAGTTCTTCGAGAATTGGCACGAGCAAAGCTGCGCGTGCAAAACGCAACGACATCACGAGTGGATTTTGCAGATCAGTTGGCGCAATGCTGTTCTTGAGCGTGCCGGTAATGCCGTTTTGAAAGAGCCAATGCGAACGCCAGCCGGGAATCAGCAAATCGGGGGCAACCCACATTGCACACACGGCGAGACCAAGCCCGACGCTGCCAACGAAGTGCTGAATGCGGAGCGTGCGCAGAATGCTGCCAGAGAAAAGCGCGATGGTCAGAACGAGCACGCCAACGCGCACAATGGACTCCCACGGTTGCGCGAGGGGCAACATGGGGCCGACGGCCAGCCAAAGCATGAACACGCCGAACGGGGCGATCCAGGCGAGGGACGGGTACTGCTTGAGGAGTGAGTTCACGAGGAGCTGAGTCAGGGGCGGGAGTAGCGCAATTGAGACGACGCAGCAGCCGAGTTAATCACGCCAGGAATCGCGTCGTCGCAAAATTAGCTCTCGCGCTGGCGATGTACTTGCTTTATGGTAGCGGTGAAAGGGGCCAGCGGCTGCCCCGGGGAACCATCGCCAAGTCAGAGTCTGCACGACCTCGATTCGCGGGTGTGCCAATGCGAAACACGGTTCGGAGTATTCGGACGGGCCAACAACGGCTTCGGAGTTCGTTGCGGTCGGCGGTGTTGCTGGCGGTGTTGTCGCTCATGAATTGGGCGTGTGCGACGGTGCCGTTAGTTGCGGGTGCCGAGCCGGAGAAGCCGCCTGAGAATGTGGCCGGGAGGCGGGGACCGCCGCGGTGCCAGGGATACATACTGCTCGTGGAGAATCAGCTTTCGCGGCCGGTCGAGATTTATGAGGTGGGGCTGAATTCGGAACGGCTGGTAACGGTTGCGCTGCACGGGATTACGGAGGTGCAAATGGCGGATCACAGCCAGCAATACGTGGCGGTGAGCCAAGGGGAGGTCATGGCGGCGTCGAATGGGAGGAGAGCGGGGGACCGGGTGGATTTGCAGAAGAATTGTCGGGCGTTTTTTTGATGAGAATAGAGAATAGAGAATAGAGAATAGGGAATCCTGGGGGCTGACATCCAAACTCGACTGTTGAGAGTCCAGGGTCCAGAGTCGAGAAACACAGAGTGTAGATTATGCAAGCGACTACCAATTGAGAATAGAGAGTGAGTTTGGGGTAAAGAGGAGAAATTTGTTGCAATGAGGAGGAGAATAGACACATTCAGTTGATGACACATCACGAAGCGCATCGTACGGAGAGAATTGGATGGCTACGCGCGGCAGTAATGGGCGCGAACGATGGAATACTTTCGACGGCGAGCATAGTGGTTGGTGTAGCCGCAGCGAAAGCGACACAACACGGAGTGCTGATTGCAGGGTCCGCCGGGTTGGTTGCCGGAGCAATGTCGATGGCGGCGGGAGAATACGTATCCGTCAGCACGCAATCGGACACGGAGAACGCGGATTTGGCGCGAGAGCGGCAAGAATTGGCGACGCAATGGGACGTCGAGCGTGATGAGCTTGCGGATATCTATGTGGAGCGAGGTGTTGAGCGATCGGTTGCCCAGCAGGTAGCGGATCAGTTAATGGCACATGACGCACTGGGTGCGCATGCGCGAGATGAATTGGGAATCATTGACCTGCAACGCGCGAATCCACTGCAGGCCGCGATGGCGTCGGCCGCGTCGTTCTTTGTTGGCGGAGTGCTGCCGGTACTGCTGACGATGTTCACACCGATTGAGACGTTGCCGAGGTTGGTGGTGGTAACGTCGCTGGCGAGTTTGGCCGTGCTGGGTTGGGTATCGGCGCGCGCGGGCGGGGCGTCGGAAATAGCGGCGGCAGGGAGAGTTACATTCTGGGGCGCGCTGGCGATGGCGTTGACGTATGGGGTGGGGAGATTGGTCGGTGGCAACACGTAAAGGACCAACCTGACTGAGCAAAACAATTGTGAGAGCAATGTTCGTACGAGCTACAGCTGCTGTACACCGTGCGATGTTGTAAAGGAGAAACGCAACCAATGATGTTCAACATGTAATGCTCGTGCAATTCGCGAATGCGTGCGAGTGAAATGAAATTGCCTTCCGCTGCTGCAAATCGGGACAATCCGTCGCGTTTGAAATATGAGCGAGTCGAATCGCCACAGGCATGGATGACTCAATCATTGGGTGCTGCTGGTTGCAGCACCTCAGGAGTAACACGAATTGCGCGGAATCAAAAGCCCATATCCGACCGAAGGTGCTTCGACAATCAACGTATCGCGCAATAGTGCGCACGATGCTGCACTAAAGTTGTTGCGCAAACGGTTCTTCTGTTTTGCAATTCTTCTGGGCAGTTTTCCGGCAGTGAAATCCAACGCTGATGCGCAGATAGCAATGACGGATCCCGAAGTGCGAGAACGGGGTGCCACTTCGCTGATCGTTGAGTACATGCACGTATCGAGTTTGACAGACGCCCGCGGATGGACACTGTACACCGCGAGAAGCGTCGTAGGTGTTGGGCGCGGCGTTGAAGTGAGTGCTGGATTCAGTTTTTTCCCCGGGGACGCAGTGCAGCCACTGGCGGCGAATCCGGGCATCAAGTGGCGAATGCTGAACCAGGAAAAGAGCTGGATTTCCGCGGCGATTGGTGCGACGGCGTTTATTTCACTCGCATCAGTGGACCACAAGTACGAATCGACATGGGGCGCCGCTTACGGTGTAGTTGAACATTCATTCGGCGAAAAGAGAGCAACCGTAGGAGTTGGGGCCTATGCATTGGCCCAAGCACAACAAGCCGCAGTAAATCGAATTGGCGTTACAGTGGCGTTGTCGCAACCGATTGCACCGGGCATTGATGTTGGTGCGAACTGGGTGAGTGGCAACAATGTGTTCGGGTATTTGTCGCCTGGAGCAGCGTTCACTCGCGGCCCGTACTCGTTGTGGCTGGGCTACTCGCGTGGAACGAATCCACACGGAAACTCCGGTCCGGCGATTTCCTTTGAACGCAGTCTCTAATTCCTACGCGCGTTCGTCGCGCTGGGCTGCTCTTCCGCTCTGCGTGGTTGGGGCGTACGCCGCGATCCTGTTCGTTACCGTTGCGAGCGGCGCGGTAAGCCAGGAAGCGCGCGAGAGTTTTTCGAATACCGCCGGTTTGTTTCCGTCGTTGATCGCGTCTTGCATGGCGTGGGGTGCTTCGCGAAACGCGGAGCTCGACATGCGGGTTCGTCAGGCGTGGCGTTGGATAGCTCTTGCGTGCCTCGCGGAATGGTTCGGCGATTCGGCGTGGTTTGTCATTGAAACAATTCTGCATCAGAAACCGGAAGCGTCGATCGCGGATATCGGATACCTGTCGTATTCGCCGTTACTCATGATTGGGCTGTTGACGTTTCCACACGCCGCACGTTCGCGATTCGATCGGCTCAAAATGGGACTCGACGTCGCGGTGGTGGTGTGTGCCTCTGCCATGAGCGTCTGGTATTTTGCAGTGAGCGCCGACTTGATTGCGCAGCGAGCGCATTTGGCGGCCTTTCTGGTAACGGTGAGTCAGCCTATTGGGGATGTCGCAACGTTGCTGGGCGTTACAGTGTTGTGGTTGCGTCGAAGCGGGCGAATGAGGGATCGCGTCATTATTGCCCTTGCCCTGGCAGTGGTGTCGAATGTTGTAAGCAACGTTGTTTATGCGCATCAGGTGCGTTCCGACAGCTATGCCTCTGGTGGTTTTATCGACGTCGGTTGGGTATTGCATCGATTGTTGATTGTGCTTGCAGCATTCTGGCAGCGGGCAGAAACGGCGAATGTTTCGGAGCAGGCGGCTAGCACGAAACCGTCGCTGATTGCCATTCTACTTCCGTATGCGGCAATCGCGCTTGCGTATTCCATCCTGCTGCAAGAAGCGTTTGCGAGCAGCAATACACAGCTTAAGGTTGTAGTGGTCAGCGCAACGGTGATCACGGTCCTGGTGGTCTTGCGACAGGTGGCGGCAGTCCGGGAGAATGTGCGACTGAGCATTGTCTCGGAAGCAATCAAAAGCGCTCGAAGGCTGGAGGCGCTGGTGCAGAATTCGCTGGACGTTGTGTCAGTGATTGATGTGGATACCACGATTCGTTATGCCAGCCCATCACTGGCACGGTTGACGGGCCTGTCAAATGAGGCAGTACTCGGGCTCAAGGTTATCGACGGAGTTCATCGTGACGATCGCTCCGCGGCCATTTTGTTCTTTGCAGCGCTCGCGAAAGAAGGGGCGCTTAACGTACGCGGTGAATGGCGCATGCGCGATTCCGGCAAACGCTGGAGACTGACGGAGAACATCGGAACGAACCTTACGACTGATGCCACGGTGAGTGGCCTGGTAGTGAACACGCGTGACATTACCGAGAGTCGCGAGCTGGAAAACCAGTTGCGTCATCAGGCATTTCACGATTCGCTGACCGGCATTGCGAATCGACAACTGTTTACTGATCGCGTCGAGCACGCGTTTATGCGCTCGGTCAGGGATCGTTCCACGATCGCGGTGCTGTTTGTCGACCTCGACAATTTCAAGAACATCAACGACTCTCACGGGCATTCAATTGGCGACGATGTGCTGAAGGCGGTCGCGTATCGCCTGGGCACATGCATTCGCGATGGCGATACTCTCGCGCGCTTAGGCGGAGATGAATTCGCAGTTCTGCTGGAGGACATTGGCGGTGCCGAAGACGTCGACGCCGCTGCACAACGCATGATCGAAGCACTGCGCCAACCGCTGATTAATGCGTGCGCAAGCATTTCTCTCATGGCGAGCATTGGCATATCGGGAGGCGCGGACGGAGAAACGGCTGACGAATTGCTCCGCAACGCAGACGTTGCGATGTACGTTGCGAAATCTGAAGGGAAAGCCCGTCATGTGCGGTACACACCTGACATGCATGCAAGAGTTCTGGAGCGTCTGGAGACAGAAGCGGATCTGCGTCGAGCGCTCGAGGAGAACCAGTTCGTGTTGAAGTATCAACCCATCGTCACACTGAAGACTGGTGAGATGGCGAGTGTGGAAGCGCTCATTCGATGGGAACATCCCACTCGCGGCCAGGTGCAACCACTTTCATTCATCCCGATTGCGGAAGAGACCGGGCTCATCATTCCAATTGGGCGCTGGGTGCTGCGCGAGGCCACGCGTCAAGCGCGTGAATGGCAACTGCAATCAGGGCGCGCGCTGCGCGTAGGCGTGAACATATCCACCAAGCATTTACACGAGCCGAGCCTGCTGGACGATATTCGCGACGCGTTAACGAGCAGTGGCCTCGATCCGAAATACCTGCTGATCGAAATAACAGAAAGCGTTCTCATGACCAGCACCGTAGAAATCATTCCAGTTCTCAACGAAATCAAGCGAATGGGCATTTCAATTGCGCTCGATGATTTCGGCACTGGTTATTCATCACTTTCGTATTTGCAACAGTTGCCCATTGACGTGCTCAAGATAGACAAAAGCTTCATGGATCAACTGGTCGACCCACAAGCAGATCCGGTGCTAGTGCGTGTTATCATCAACCTCGGCGCAACACTCAAATTGCGAGTGGTAGCGGAGGGCATCGAACGATTCGAACAGGTTGAGCAACTGCAACGACTCGGTTGCGATCTTGGGCAAGGATATTATTTCGACAAACCTGTTCCCTCATCGAAAATTCTCAGATACTTGAGAGGCTCGGAAGTATTGAACGGTGTTCATGCTGGCGAACGATCATTACCGCTGGCTGCTTAGTAACGTACGCGGCTCTACTGGACCGTAACCCGAGCTTGGGCCCTTGCACCCTTTTGAGATTGAACCGCAATCAGATGTTCGCCTGCCGTGAGATGCCAACGGGAATCCAGGTAACGCTTGCCGTCGACGAACCACATCAAGTTGGTGTTTGCGTCGCGGCCCGACGCGCGAAGGGAGATTGTCGCGACGGAAGTTTCGGGGCCTGACGGGAGATCGTAGCGATCACCGTCGCGAGGAGAGTCGACGGAGAGGGAGGCTGTAAGCTTAGCGCTCAGCTTTCCCGCAGTCAGCGCGGCGCCATTCGGCTGAAGCACTGCGGATTTTGAAGCGAGTTCAGAATTAGGGAAGTGAGAATTCAGAGATACAGATAACTCAGAATCGTTTCCGCTCACCGCAACGCGTTCGCCGTCACCGACGTGTTCCGAACTATGTTTGCGCCACGATGCGTAACGCGAAGGCAACACCAGCGCGCCCTCGCGATACCAGTTCTGATTAGATGGATACGTGTTGGGCAGAAACCATTCCTCAATGGATGGACATTCAGGAATGGCAGGTTGGCCGGATAACCGGCACACACGAACACGCGTTGCACCGAACGATGCAGGCGAAGGTAACACTCCCGGTGCATTTCGCGCCGCAACGCGCAGTACGATGTGCCTGAGCAACGGACCAGCACCGCTGATTCCAGAAACTGCGGCCATTGGATGTCCGTCAAAGTTTCCAACCCACACAGCAACAGTAAAATTGCCGGTAACTGCAACGGCCCAGTTGTCGGTGAAGTGCCGGCTGGTTCCAGTTTTTGCTGCAACAGGAAACGCGAAGTCGAACGGAGTGGTCTCGCCGAATCCCGGAATGCGCGCAACGGGATCGGACAACACGTCGAGCACCAGCGCGGCGGCGGGCGCGCTCACAACGCGAACAGCGCTGTCCGATATTTGCACATCGGCATTCACGCGGACAGGATGCCACACGCCGCCGTTGCCGAGTGCGCGATATGCGTTGGCCATTTGCAGCAACGACACGTCGCCGTCGCCGAGTGCGAGGCCAAGACCGTAGTGCTCAACGCTGCGGGTAAGTCCTGCAAAACCAGCCAAACGCAACGTCTGCAACAACGCCGGCACACCAATGCGATCGGTTAGTTGCACCGCCGGAATGTTGTACGAGCTTGCGAGTGCTTCACGTGCGCGCACAGGGCCATGTTCGCGACGATCATAATTGCGCGGACGATACGGGCCCGACGCCGTTTGCCAACTCTGCGAAATGTCGTCGAGAACAGTTGCTGCCGTTACGCCGTGATCGAACGCATACGCATACGCAAATGGCTTAAGCGCCGACCCGGGTTGACGGTGCGAGACCACCATGTCGACCTGGCCACCTGGCGCGGAGAAATCGGGACTTCCCACCCACGCGAGCACATCACCGGTGGCGTTGTCGAGTACAACGGCCGCCGCGTGCTGTACCTGCTGATCGGATAACTGTTGAATGGCATGACGCACTTCACCCTCAACTTCCGTTTGCAAATTCAAGTCGAGTGTGGTGCGAATGGTTGTCGTGTGATTCGCTTGCGACTGCGGATGTTCATCTCTTGCACTGTCGCCCTGCGAGAGCAGCCAGCTCGTGAAATGCGGAGCGGGAAATGGCGAGTTCAGAACGGGCATTGGAGTTCTGGCGTCAGTGGAAGCTGAATCGCTCCTGGACGCCACCGAAGCGCGCGAAATCATTGACACAGCGCGCGCTGGTTCGGCATTCGCACGATCGATTTCATCCTTCGACGCAAAATTGCGCGCTGACAAACGATGCAGCGCGAGCGCTCGACGACTACGAGCGCGAGTTTCACTGGCAATCGGATTGTCGCGCGACGGTGATTGCGCGAGACCAGCGAGCATTGCCGCCTGACCGAGTGAAAGATTTGAGGCGGATGCGTTGAAATACAATTGTGCCGCCGATTCAACGCCCACTGCGCCTTGGCCGAGCGGTACGCGGTTTAAGTACTGTTCGAGAATCTGTTGTTTAGAGAGATGCGCCTCAAGGCGGAGCGCCCAGAGTATTTGACGCGGCTTGCCGGAAATGCCGCGCGGTAACCCCGCGATGAGCCGCGCCGCCTGCATTGTAATTGTACTTGCGCCCGAAATCACTCGACCCGCAAGAATGTTATCGCGTGCAGCGCGAAGAACGGACCGCGATTCAATACCGTGATGCGAGTAGAATCCGCGATCTTCGGTAGCGACAAACGCCGCCGGCAACGACGGGTTGATGCTGTTGAGTGAAATCCACCGAAAACGCGAACCATCGCTGGCGCGTGATGAACGCAACACTGCGCCCGCACGATCGGTGATGACGAGACCCGATGACGCCGGAGGTGAGATCGCGCGCGTTGATCGGCCACAACACGAATGCCGCGGCCGCAGCGATTGGCGCGCCGAGTGCAATTGAAGTGACGAGAAGGACCAGCTTGAATCGCGTCATGGCGCAACTGAGGTGGTGAATACGAACGGTTTGAAATGCGTCATCACAACTACTTCGGTGTTGTCACAATGAAGACGCCACCATCGCTTCGACCAAAAATTGAGCGATCGTACATCTCTTCAGCGTGCGCGGGTGGACGCACAAATATTCCGGGCGTTGTCGCGCGCGCGAGATATGACACTGTGTATTTCCCGGGCCAGAGGACGGTCGCGGCCCACAGCACGCGATCGTCGCGCAATTCCTGATGATCGAACGGCGACCACCAACCGCTATCCCAACGACCGTAACCCCAACGCGACAATGGATTGTCGTCATCTCGGCGTATGTATGGATCTTCCACCGACGGCGTTGAGAGTGGACGTGAATAGTTGGTGGCGATCGGTGCAGTGCGCAGTGAGAGATCGACCGCTTCGAATCCGGCTGGTAATGGATCGTCAAGGACAACAAAACGACGTTCGGTGGTGACTGTCACGCGAAGGAACACGCGCACAAGCGCCCCAGCGGCGGCAGTTGTGATAGGTTTGCGATCGTCGGCGCCTTCAACCCAATGCTCGAGCGCAAAACCGCGATCGACGGGAGTTGTTGGCCGCACCTTCGACATTGCAGTGAGCGAAGCGACAGCGTAAAGCGGTACACCAGCACCAATTGGCGTGATGTCGACTTTCAGCGAATCACTGCGCGACGCGATGTTGGCGAGCGCTGCGAGCGAGATGACAGTATCTTGCGCGAGTTTGCCGGTTGGAATTTCAAGCACCGTGCGTCCGTTCACAGCAACGCGAACGCCACGTGTTGCAGCACTACGTTGGCGGCGTTCGAAATCGGCGAGCGCCTGCACAGACGAGCTCAAGTCCTGCGTTTCGTAAAACAAGTCGCGGTTGTTGCGACCATTTGCGATCAGTGTTTCAACGAGGGGTGCAATGAGTGGATTATCAGGTGCGACTGCAACAGTTGCCGAAAGAATCAACGCCGCCGGTCGTGACTGTGAAACGAAGTAGACGGCGCCGAGTGTGGAGTCGGGAAGTATGGCGCGCCGTCCTTCTGTTTTGATTGACGCCCATAGTGGGGCGAGCAGAGTCCGCGCTGGCGCGAGTTGGTTGCGCCTTGCGAGTACGCGTGCGAGACGCGCACGATCTTCCCAACTGAGTTGTGCTGCGCGACGGATAAGATCGTTTTCGACAGGGATACTTGCCTTGCCCAACCGGCTTAGTGCATCGGCAGCGGCAACGTATTCAGCGAGAATTGCGCCGCGTTTGTCGTAGAAGCTTGAGACCGGCGTGAAACCAGTCGTCGGTGAAAGTGCGGTGATTGGTTGTCCCGCCGCGCGCTGCAAATATGCGGTGAGTTTGGCGACCACCGCGCTATCAACTGGAATGCCCGCGTCGCGTGCTTCGGCGAAAAGCATAGCGGCTTGCGCACTGAGCCACGGAGTTGTCCAGTCGCCAGCGCCCCAATAGCCAATGCCGCCGTCGCTTCGTTGACGTCGCGAGAGCGAGCCGATTGCTGCGATCACGTCGTTTGTCGCCGTCGGCGGCGCCAAGCGCATTGTTGTGCCAGCGCGAATTGCGGCGGCGTTCGCGCGATCGACCGAGAGCAACGCAACGAGCGGCAATGCAGTGCTCGAAATCTGTTCTGTGCAGTCGTACGGATAGCTGCGCGCACGTTGCGCGGCCGCCCGAACAATTGCCAACGGCGAACTACCCAACGACAAGGCGAGTTCTGAACGCGCGAAGTCGAGCGCGCCGTCAAGTGGCGCGCCCATAGCGAGCATGAGTGAACCTGCATCGGCAAATGTACCGCCGGCACTGCTTACTGTTGGCATCGCGTCCGCGCGCATGGGGATGACGGTTTGCACGGCGTCGCGTTCCTTGTCGGAGCTCACGTCAAAGCGGAACGTCGCTTGCTTGCCGGGAACTGCGCGAATGCCGAAACGCACTTCACGTCCACGACCTGCTTCGAGCGTTGTGTTCTGCGTAGTTGCGCCGGTGATGGTCGCGCCTTGAGCGCTTGCAACAACCGTAGCGTTGGCTTTCGCGCCACTTCGCAAATTCACAACTGTGCCTGCTTCAGCAACGTCTCCAGCGCGCAGAAAGCGCGGAAGTGCGGGTCGCGCAACGAGTGGTCGCGTGACGAGCAACTTTCCGCTGCCACTTCCAAAGCGATCACCGCGAGTGGCGGCAACGGCCATCACGCGAAACGTTGTGAGATTCTCAGGGAGTTTCGCCGTGGCAACGGCATGACCCGCGTCATTCGTGACTACAGAACCCAGAAAGAACGCCGTTGTCCGAAATTGCGATCGCATGACGTCGGAACTTTCGCGACCACCACCACCACCGGCCTCGCGGTATCCCTTTTCACCCTCAGGAAGTTGCGGCGCAACGGAAACGAGCGTGCTGGCGAGTGTCATGCCGATTCCGCGCGGTGCATAGAGCAAATCGAGCGGATCTGGAGTTTTGTAGCCCGTGAGTGAAAGCACGCCTTCGTCAACAGCCCAGAGCGTGACTTCGCTTTTCACGCCTTGCTTCGCGCCGTTCTGCACGTCGAGTGTTACGCGCGTGGAGTCGCCGGGGCGATATTCGCCTTTGTCGGGCACGACTGAAACACTGAGACGCTTTACTTCCGGAGTTACGCGCAACTCCGCGTAACCAACACGAACCGTTGGGCGACCTGGATCGCCAAGGGTCGCGGGTGGTGTGGTACGTCCACGCGCGACGAGCATGGACACGAAAACATTCGGCGCGTGTGCTTCGGTAATTGCAAGCTTGAATGTGGTCGTTCCCGACGTTACGCGAATGCGCTTTTGCTCGAACACGCCTTCGCGTTCGACGGTAATCCACGCCTCGGCGTTGGTGAACGGCGATGCGAATACCAACGTCGCCGTGTCCCCCGGCGCATAGCGCTTCTTGTCAGCAACAACGTCGAGCTTGAATTGTCCGTCGTCGTTGTAAGGAACCCAGTCGGGTCCGGTCACCCAGCGGGTGAATGACGTAATTGTGTTGCGACCGGCCGCATCGTGCGCCGTGTAGACAACGGAATGCACGCCACCCTTGGCCGGTGTGAGTGAGCACGGCTTGGAAACCGCCGCCGTTGTCACATTGCAGCGTGCAACGGTATCGGCAACCCATTCGCCAACATCTTCTGTAATTCCGTCACGTGTGCGACGAACTCGATGCCATTCGCGACGAATCAACGCACCATCAACACGAATGTTGGTGACGTGCTCGCCCGTTGGTTTCACCGCGAGAATCTGCATGACGCGTGGTGCGTTGGCAGTCCAGAACCACGAATCGCCGTCCGGCTTGGCCGCGACATATACCTCAGCCGGGTGCACAATCGATGACGTTGTTGCACCAACGGTGCGACGGTTCACATCCGTAACCGTTGCCACCAACATCAACCGAGCTGGATGTGAACCCTCCGCGAGTTTGGCTTCGGTCGCGATGGTGTGCATGCCACGTTTGTCGAGCGTATCTGTTCCGCTGGCCAACAAGTCGGTGCCCGATTCGTGCGAACGTGTGCGATCCCAACCGTCATCGCTGTCGCCAATTTGCCAACCATCCATACCAGTAATCGCAAGTTCGTCGGGGGTGAGTGTAGTGCGACGCACTTCCCAGGTGAGCGCGGCACCGGCCATGGGCGCGCCGAACAGGTAGCGTGCCTGCACGTGGGCGCGCATCATGTCGCCCGGGAGTTTCGCAGCAGTTACAGAATCGACATCAACGAGGAATTCGGGTGGACGAAATTCGGCGACTTTGTAGTTGGTGTTGGCAAGGGTTTCCCATTTACCATGATGTTGCCACTGCAGGTCGAGTGTGTATTCACCCAATGGGGCGTCGTTCGGGATGGTGAAATTGCGACTGACTGAACCGAATTCGGAAAGGGTGGCGAGATACGTTTTGCTGGGTGCGTACTCGCGATCGCGCATCACCCATCGAACGGTGTCACGCGCCGTCGGTGCCTCGAGTGAGCCAAGTGCACCGCGACGTACAATTGCCTTTGCGTACACCAACTCCCCCGGACGATAAATGCCGCGTTCGGTAAACATTGCGCCTGCATATTGAGCGCGATTGCTGCCCCACGCACTCTGCAAATTGAAACGCCATGGTGCGAGGTCGGGATCGCCATCATGTACCGGCAACAGCGCGCGATCGTCGCCCAGTGTGACGTCAACGTAGCCTTCGCCATTCTCGTCTTCGACGGTTTTCGGTTTGCGCCAGGTGAAATTCGTGAGTGACGCGAGCCCCAGCGCGTCGGTAACGCCGCGCGCAAGAATGGCGCCCTTTATATCGTGCAACACCACCTGGGCGCCAGCGCGCGCCTTTCCATCGTTCGCACCAGTGACCCACACAACGCCCGTTGCGTCGCCGATCTTTGCGTGAACGCCGAGATTCGTAACTTGTATGAGGGAAATCGCCGCGCGCCCTTCGTATTCCCCGTTCGTGTCGGGCTTTTGTGCGGCGTCGCGCACTTGCACCAATTGCATGGTGGCGCTGGTTGGAACACGCGCATCTCCTGCCGCCATTGGAATGGACACAATGCGCCCCTTGTCGGGATCGCGTTTGACTGCGATGCGCCGAATCTTTCGCAACTTCGGAAGCGAATCCCAGATTTCGCTCCATTCGTACGTGTTGCGACTCAGGATTACCGGTTCGAGTGACGCGGGAACGGAGAGCGTCTCAACAATGAGCGTATCGATGTTCATGGTACGAACGGCGAGTGTGCGAAACGCGCCACGCTCGACCATCAACCGCCCGTATGGCGCCTGAATGTCGGGTTCGAAACCGGTAGTGCGAAGTGACGTCGCATTGTTGCCGGCAAGCTGCTGATTGAACTCGTCGCGCAGAGTCGGTGTGACAAACACGGCGTAGGTAATGCGCGGCTTGAGCTTTGCATCGATGCGCCACTCCGCGTGCGTTTCAGCGGTGTCGAACGAAATTCCGTTGGCGGGTGCGGGAGAAACTTTCAGAGTGCGCGCCAGTTCGGTGCCTTTTACGGGCGTGGAGAAGCGCAGCGTGATGCCGCCCGTGGGGCAGTACGTGTCACCGTCGCATTCCGCGTCTACAATTTTAAATGCACCGTGCACGCGAAATGGCCAGTTCACCAGCGTGTGCGCTTTGGGCGAGGTCGCATCTTCTTCCATTTCGCGCGGTGCAACAAGAGAGGCCAGACAATCGAGTGGCAATGCGCTGCTGGCTTGTAACACAACTTCGCGCGTCTGTGCTGACGCGTTACCAACTGCCGTTAGCGCGATATTGGTATTGCTCGCGCAGCTCGAAGACGGATCCAAATGCGAGAGTGCCGCGATGGCGCTGGGCCGCACCGGCGAATCGTACCGCAGCGTGATGCGCGGAGACTGATCGATATAACGCGCGGTATCGCGAGCTTCAATTGGTGTGCCGCTTCGAAGCGTCGGGCCGCGAACGCGAAAAGTGAGACGATACGGTTCCGCAAGCTGGCTGCCATCCATCGCCTTGAATGTTTGCGCAACCGTTAGCGTGTAGTTTGCGCCGCGCTTGAGGCCTGGCCGCGGAATGACACGAAGGGTTACCGGATCACGCCAGTCGACAACTGCGCCCGGAACCGCGGGCTCAAGCTGCACGATGGTTTTCGGATCGACGGCGTTGTCGAGGGAGCCAGCAACGGGTCGATCGAAGGTGATGGTGATGGTGTCCGTTGCTGCGGCCTCCGCCCCCGGCGTCGCACGCAGCACCTTTAAAGGTTCAGCATTCGACGAAAAAACGAACCCGGACGCAGCTAGCGCAAACGGGAAACGCAGTTGCTTCAGCATTGCTTCATCACCCTACGAGTTTTTGAAAGAGAGACAACGGCTCAGAGTTTTCAACCCATTCCAGCTCATCGCCGACGCGTATTTCACCGTCGTCGAGCACCATTGCAAATGCACCACCGCCCCATTCGGGGCGCATGACTTTTTCGAGGCCGGGCAGCGCCCCTTCCATTTGATTGCACGGCTTCGTTTCGCCAGCAATTCGGAAACGCACGTTGCCAATTTTCAGAATCTGATTGCGAGTGTTGCTCAGCGAACATCCGCTGATGAGAATGTTTGCGCGCCGGCGTGACGGGTCGAGCGACGCATGCAATGCTTCAAGATGCGCTTCCCAACGTTCGCGCTCGAGAATAGTGACTTGCCGGCGTCCGCCCTGATTGGCGTTGCCAACGATCCCCTTGTTTTCGCAGAGCGTCGCGCGCTGCACCGCGTCCATCACGCCGCCCTTGCTCCGTTTGATCCAGATCTTCTCGACACGACCAGGCATTACCACTCCTTTCGAATTCCTATTCGCGTAACAGCCACGCAAACACACCGCCGAAATCGAGCACGAGTACGTCGCCGCTCTCACGCACAAAAGTCACGCTCATAGTGTGCGACGTGATGAGGTTCTCCGTGTGTAACGTATCGTTTTCGACGTGATAGATGAGATCGAGGATCTGATCTTTTCCGCCGACATCGACGTGGTAGCGCAATTCGCTGTCGGTCGCGAACTCCATGCGAACGCCAGGTGCAAAGTCGAGAGCCGGGTCGGCCCTGCTGAGGCGCCAGGTACCCAAAAGCCAGTCGGGAGTCGGGTTGCTCACGGCGCTCTCCGGCGGTCGCTCTGTCTGGACTGCCAGCGTGCTCGTATCATTCTCCACGAAGCAACACCCGCAACTCCTCCACAAGGGGGCCGTAGTAGTGGCTTGGCAGCAATGAGGGCAGGCCTCGTTGCCGATGCCGATTTGTTCAATCGTTGAACCGCTGAGACATCGTGCGAAAGGTTGCTGCACTTGCTGGACTGGCGACACTTGTATGGGGGGCGCAAGCCGCATCGCAGACCGGGAAGCCGCCGGCTCGCCAACCCAAAGCTGCGGCCTCGGCTGTTGTCGACGCCGATACACTCGATCCGGTGGCGCCGAGTATTGATCATTCGGCGTATGAGGCGTTGCTGCACAAATATGTAGCGAATGGCCTGGTGAACTACGCGGCGTTTCACGACAACCCGCTGTTTGAGAAGTATCTCGCAACGCTCAACGTCATCGATCCGTCAAAATTCGACGAACCGGAGCGCATCGCGTTTTGGTTGAACGTGTACAACGCATACACCATTGAGCTCATTGCGAGTCATGGTGAAACGAAGTCGATACGCAATATCAACAAAACGTTTGGCGTGCTGCGGTTGAAGGGCCCCTGGAGCGAGGCGATTGTAAAAGCCGCCGGTAAGACGATGACGCTGGACGATGTTGAGCATCGTATTCTGCGTCACGAATTCAGTGAGCCGCGCGTGCACTTTGCGATGTCGTTTGGAACATTGGGCGGACCGCCGCTTCGGAACGAAGCATATTCGGGTGCGAAGCTGGAGGAGCAACTGGAGGATCAGGCGCGCATTTTCATTCGCGAGTCGCCCAAGAAGAACAGCGTCGACACATCGCGTTACACGTTGTATGCGAGCCCAATTCTGGCGCGCTATCGTAGCGATTTCGGCGAATCGAGCAGTGCGCTGGGGAAATTTTTGTCAGACTATTACCCCGACGGGCCCGAACGTCGCATGCTGCGCCCGCGTGAAGTAATTGTGCGTCGCATGCAAGGGGAACCGGGTGGCGGAAGAGGTAACGTGAACGCGCCTGTGATAGTCAACGCGAAGGCTGATTCGACGAAGCCAGCAGCTCCGCCGCCGCAACGTCAATTTCGGTCATTCTTTCGAATTGTTGAGACGCCGTTTGATTGGGGGTTGAATATTCAGACGGGTGGGAAACCGTAGTAGAAGCAACCATTACCACGATTTCGTTCATCGATCTGCGAACACGGTGCGATGCGTTGCCAACATGCCGGAGCGCGAACACGCGTATCCAGATACAGAACATCAGGAGCGCGGTCATTAATCGCGGAGATGGCCTTCTGAGCGGAGCTGAATTCGCCGGCAATTTCGATATCTGGTTCGCGATCGCCGCCGCTGCTGGCGCCAAACGAATGGCGCTTTCGACAATTGGTTGACAGCAACGCCGACGGGGTGCCCGGAACGCGTCCTGACACCGTCCATCACGCTGCGTCCCACATCGTCTTTGCTGGTTTCGCTGGCGCCTACATTTGATTTGCTGAACGACAAGGCTCAGTACATTCGCACGGTGCCCGACGCGAATGTTGTTGGCGAAGATCCGCATAAGCGTGTATTTGCAACGCTGCATCAAAGCACTTTGACGATCAGTGCGCGCGTTGACTGGACGCTCACTCCGAATTTAAGCGCGCAGCTGTGCGAGCAACCATTTGGATGGAGCAATCGGTTGTGCGAATACAAGGAGCTGCGAGTACCGAGAACCCTGGATTTTGATGTGTGCGGTCTAAATCACGGAACTGCGACCACCTGAAAGCGAACTATCGCATAGGACGATGAAGCCACTCGGTAAAACACTTGGTTGGATTGCACCACTGCTGCTGCACGCGCCACTCATGCGAGCGCAGACTGGCGGTTTCATCGCAACGCTCGGTCGTGACACGGTGCACGCGGAAAATTTCGAGCGAAAGGGTGACACACTACGCGGAACGATCGTCACGCGCGTACCAACAACGCGAGTTACGAACTACACGATGATATTTGGCCCGAATGGAAAGCCCGCGCGATACGATATTGCAATCGACGACGCCAACGGCGTGCCGCTTACGACCAACGGATCGCAGGCAACATTAACGTGGCGCGGCGATTCCATAATTCGCGACATGCTGCAGAATGGAGCCCGGGTTTCCGGAGCCGTATACGCGCCCTACGGCGCATTTCCATCACCCGGAATTCCGTATATCGGCGTTTCGTATCTCATGTACGAGTATGCATTCGCGGCCGCTCGCGAGAAAGCGGAGGCGACTGACGCGCGCATACAGCTGCTTGCGATGTTCAACGGCATTCCGGTGGAGAAAAAGCGCATTTGGTTTGTTGGGAGTGATTCTGCCGAGGCGGATTACTTCGGTGTTGCGCGCAGTGGCTATCGGTTCGACAAATCGGGGCAGCTCATTCGCGCCGATTGGCGCGGCACAACGTATCGGTATGTTATTGCGCGCGTTGCCAAAGTTGACACGCGTGCGTTGATAGACAAATGGAAAACGCTCGATGGAAGCGGCAGTGGAATTGGCGCGTTATCTCCGCTTGATACTTCGCGCGGCAGCGTCGGTTCGGCCGCACTTATGGTTGTGTACAGTCGCCCGTCGCAGCGTGGACGCGATCTGTGGGGAACGGTTGTGACGCCGACGGCGGTGTGGCGATTGGGAGCAGACATGGCCACTCATTTCACAACGTCAGAGAACATTGTGGTGGGAGATAGCATCGTACCCGCCGGCCGCTACACACTTTGGATGCAATACATGCCGAATGGCGAGGCGTATCTCGTTGTGAACAAGGCGGTCAATGTTTTCGGCACTCAGTATCGCGCCCAGCAGGATCTCGTGCACATTCCGCTCAAGAGAATGAACGGCCGGCCGCAAACGGAGCGATTGACAATCGGCATTGCCGACAACGCGTTGCAGATTCGCTGGGGCGATGTGACGTGGGTTGCGCCGATCAAGGTGGGTAGATGAGTATTAGTCATGCAAGAACAGCTCTCCCAAATCGTACACGATTTCGAAACCGCGCGCGTGCGCCTGCATCGTCTCGCTGCCAAAACGCCCGTTGAAAAATTCTCGGCGCGTAACAATCCCAACGGTTGGTCTGTGGCCGAGTGTGTGGCGCACCTGAATTTGACGTCCCGCGCATATGTAAGTTTACTGAACGACGCGTTTGCCAAGTCACCAAAGCTGGCTGTTGCGCCAACACATTACAAACACGACACCATTGGTTGGTTAATCGGAAAATTGGTTGGGCCCTTGCCACGTATTGGCACTTTCAAGTTTGGGCGGATGCCAACGACCCCGTCGTTTGTGCCGAACGGAAAAGAGCCGCGAGAAAAATTGTTGGCCGATTTTGAAGTGCTACAAGACGAACAAGTGGCGCTGACGAAAAGTGCGGAAGGGCGCGCCCTGGAGAAGATTCACATCGTGTCTCCGTTCAATGCGCGCATGAAATACAACGCGTACTCATGCCTGGTGCTTTTGCCGCCGCACCAGCACCGTCATTTGGAGCAAGCGGAAAACGTTTGGGAGTAGTTGTGCGATAATCAGGCGGGCACAGCAAATTCTGCGCTCACTCGGCTTTTGCACGCACGAGTGCCGCGGAAATCTTCCTCCATCGAGTTTTGGCGGTATGTGAGAATAGTTACTGAGGCCGCCGATCTCGCCGACGTTTGTCCGTAACTTGATTCCCTGAAGGCTAGCGAGCGCAATTCAACACAAACAAGAGGAGTACCGATGTCAACTACAGAAAAGAAGATGCGCCTGCGAATTGCAGTCGGTGGGGTGATCTTGCTTATTGCGGGCGCCGCATGGTTTTTCATGGTGACGTTCGGACCGCGATAGTGTGCGAGTAGTTCGGCTTTGGCTTGCCGCGTGCGGCACCGTAATGCGCGGGTCGTTGCGGCGATAAGCGGCATGGCCCACTTTCGCCGAAAGGTCTCAACGATCGGCGAATATTGGTGCATGCCACTTTCCAATCGCACCACCTTCAAGGCGCTGGCCGCGTTGGCGTTTGCGTGTCTTGCAAGTTCGACCGCAATTTCTGCTGCTGCACAAACGGTAATTGTGAAATCGGCGGACGGCATGGCAGTCCTCAGGTATCCATCGTCGGCGACGCCTAAGACACCAATACGCATTTCGAAAGATACGAGCACCGACGATCCCGCAATTGTCGTGGGAACGCGCTATCGAATTGAACCAGCGAATGCGGTGCTGCCCAAATCATCCACATTCAGTATTCATTGGGAGATGGATAGCGTGCCCGGGGGCGCTGCCGTTGCATCACTGCGCCTCGTGCGACACGACGCAACCTGGGTACAAGTGCATTCGGTTGATGCAGAAGCGCAGACCTTCGCAGCGCTGATTGCAGGCGGTGGTTCTTATGCCATTCGATGGAACGCGCAGTCAAACTGTAGTGGTGCAGAAGCTCGCGCACTCGACTTTCGAGTTGGCACATGGGACTATCGCGCAAAGGGCTATGATCCCGGTCGAAGTGCTGTAACAATTGACGCGTCGCGCTGCGCGGTGTTCGACGACTACGTTGATATCAAAGGGGGGCGCAGTCGCTCGTTTTTCCTGTTCAGCAGCATCGAGAAGAAATGGTTTGCGACCACCTACGACCCCGGGGGACGTTCGGTAATGCAAGGCGTACTTGAACCAAACGGGATGGCGTTCTATCACTCCACCATCGATCGCGAAACGTATCACAAGCAAAACG
>JBDUAX010000665.1:0-1924 GCA_040004455.1 Gemmatimonadaceae bacterium | reverse complement strand
GACCATAGTCCGATCCCTTCCAGCCGTTAAAGCCGTCCATGTGAAACAGCCAGAGCCCGCTGCGCATATCGCTCACCACAACAAGTCCGTCGTAGTTGCGCACGTCAACGCCAAACGCTCCCTGCTCCACGCTCGTGCCTTGCCATCCGTTATCGGGTGATCCGCCAAACCCGCGTTCGTGCACACATTCGCAAGTGAAGTAGCGACCCTCAGTGACCGGGTTTTTTGGATCCTTCAGGTTGAACACACCAAGTCCGTCTTCGTAGGCGGAAACGAACACATAAGGCCACCGCACTTCATGATTGTGCGAGAGGTCGCGCCAATCGGCTGTCCACGCACCAATCGGTTGATCAATATTCTTGGTCGTGCCGTCTTGCCCGTCTTTCAAATCCCAAATGCGAAGCGGTGTGTATTGATACTCGGTTTCCGTTACCGCATAGCGTCCGTCGGGTGACGGAGTAAACGTGTGCGCGACATCCATACCAAGGCTCGTGACGGTGAACATTTGCACCGGCTTTTCTGGATGCGTCACGTCAAACACCGAGTAACCACCCAACCCCGCTCCGTAAAACTTGTCTTTCGCGGCAGCGACATCGTACGCGACATAGAAGTCGTGATAGCCGCCGCCACCGATCTGTTTCATTGGCGTCGGATTGGGAATGTCGCCGACAATCGTTGTTGCCGGATCAATGCCCTTCACGATTTTGTCGAGGTCGTAGATGATCGCTTTGGACTGATTGATCGTCACGAACATGAGCGCGCGTCCGTCGGAGTGCTTGTACGCGAACATGTTGTGAAAGCCGCCCGGCGAAGCGGGATACTTGATGCGCGCGACGACTTTCACCGAGTTGGGATCGGGTAGCCCTGTCACGTCAAAGACGACAGCGCCGAGGTCGGCGTCGGGACTGCCTTGCATGAACTGGAACGACTGCACGTAGTAGTAGCGACCGTTGGACTTGAAATACTTGCCGTCCATCGCGCCAATGCCGCGGTGCAGTTCCGGATTCTCGATGGCCCATGTGTAGACCAACTTGGGTGCCGACGTGTTGCGAATGTCGTACATCTGCACGTCGAAGTTGGTAAAGCCGCACAGGTACAAAAACGGTCGGCTCGGCTCCTGCTCGATTTCGATGTCGGACGCCTTCCATGCGCCTTCATGGCTTTTGACGTGCGAAAGAACTTTGAGTTTCTCGCTGCCCCCTTTCTTCTGATCAAACGGAACTACTGGCGTTCCGGGATCCTGGGCGCGAGCAACTTGGGTGCTGGCAATCAATAGCGCGACGACAAATAAACGACGCATCAGGCCTCCGGCAGGGACTGTTCATGGCACCGCGAGCGAGTGAGCGGCTCTTGGCAGGTTCACATTCACTGAACATGGTCCCGGCGCGCGCACTTTGCCAGCGACAGACGCGACATTCATTCCGTACAATTCATTGAATTGTGCGAGCGGGTTAACGCTGCGGTGGTTGACATGCTCACTGCGCTTACCCCCGCACCACCACTGCCTCTTGCCCGGCTGGTACCAATGGTTCGCGTCGCCGTAATAGAGCAAGCAGCGAGACCATAAGCACAAACGCGTTGCCGGCCCACACGCCAACAACCGGCGAGACCACCAATCGAACGGCCAGATCCTCACCCGTCATGATCAAGTTGTAGTACGCACCAAAAAACGTGAGACTTGCGACAATCACGAGCCCCATGCCTCCGCGCGGCATGCGGAACGCCAGCGCAATGCCCGCCAGTGCGAGAGCCAGGCAAGCAACAGGCAGAGCAAACTTTTTCTGAATTTCGACTTCCAACAAAGCGGCCCGCGAGCGTGCACGAGAGCGTGCAACGTCTCCGTACCCCACATCCACGTGCCGCGCGGCGTCGCGCAGCTCGCCGATGGTCATCGAGCGATTGCCCGGCGCGGTGGGGCGCCCGG
>JBDUAX010000664.1:0-1925 GCA_040004455.1 Gemmatimonadaceae bacterium | reverse complement strand
AGAATGACCGCCTTGAGAGGGTCAGATTCCCTTTGAGCGCGGCTTCACGCCTGCACTGAACGGCCGCAGCCAAGACATACGGCCGGCAGCGATTTGATGACGCGATTCCCGCGCGCGACCATAAGGATTATCGAAGTGCCGCTGAACCCGTCCCCATCAAAATCGGCTTGATCGAACCTGACCCCAATTGCCATGAACCGCTTCGTCACGTCGTTTTGCTCGTTCCTGTTCGCAACTGCCGGTTGGTGGTTGGGAGAACAGATTGGCGGCATCTTCACCGCCTTCATGGTGAGCATGGTCGGCACCGGCATTGGTATTTACGTCGGCAAGAAATTGGTCAGTCAATGGGACATGTAAGGCCCGCTGCCAACGCCTGCACAATTTCGCACTGAGCGAAATTGATTCCGCGCGCAACGAAATTGCCCTGACAATTACAACCCGCATGGTACAATTTACGAACGTCCAGTGACTGCCGAGTTGAATGGCAGCTCGTTTGATCGGCTAGTGTTCCAACGGCACCGGCCGCAACGTCAACATCGCGCACCTACGCTGTACGGAACTGTACGGCAATAGATTTCACAACGCATTTCACCGCGCGTAACATATCGTGAATCGTCATTTCAATCGCATCATGGAGCGCTGTGCACGCGTGTACTCCCGCGCGAAAATTGGGCACGTCATTTTTGTTGCCGGCTTCGCAGCATTCGTTGCAGACACAACGCTCAACGCACAAAAGCGTTTGTCAGCTGGCGACATTGACACCATCACGCTGCACGGAACGGCCAAACGCATTCTGTACGGCATGGACTCGCTCAACTTCGGCGACCTGCGCTTACCGTCGGGCAAAGGGCCGTTTCCAATGGCAGTGCTCGTGCATGGCGGGTGCTATTTCTCTCCCTACGCCTCGGTGCGAAACACAGCAGCAATGGCGGAAGCATTGGCCGATGCGGGGATTGCCTCGTGGAATGTCGAATATCGTCGATACGATCAGGCCGGTGGCGCGTGGCCCGGCACCTTCAAGGATGTTGCCGACGGAACTGATTTCGTTCGCACACTCGCCAAAACAAATCCGATCGACACGACACGCGTAATTGCGATGGGACACTCCGCTGGCGGACAACTCGCGTTGTGGCTGCCAACGCGTTCCCAGCTCGCTCGCGGTACGCCGTTGTACGTCGCCAACCCACTCCGCATGACCGGCGTCGTCGCGCTCGGTCCCATTACCGACATGAAGGAATATCAAACCCGCGAACGCGACGTGTGCGGCAATCCGGCCATTGAAACCGTGATGGGAGGCATGCCCGACTCGGTTCCGGAGCGCTATGAAATGGTGTCCCCAATCCAGCGACTGCCGCTCAGGGTTCGCACGGTTCTGATTGCGGGTGAAAAAGACGGCATTGCCCCACGCAAAGCGCTGGACGACTACGCAACGACGGCGCGGGCCAAGGGTGATTCGGTTCGCATTATCACAACGCCGGGAGAAGGGCACTTTGAGGCCATCGCACCGACTCGCGCGGCGGGAAAGGCCGCGATTGATGCCGCCAAGGCCCTGGTTGGCATCAAGGATTGAAGCGGACGAACCAAATGGAGTGACGATTATGACGCTATCAGGTCCTTTACAGGCGGCCCGTTAAGCGACAACCTCCAGAGCGCATCGTATTACCACTTCCCGGAGAACATGTATGAAGGACTCGCAACTCGCGGCACTTATTCGGAAAACCGCCGCGAAGGCGTCACAGCCCAAGAAGCCAGCTCGTGCAAGTTTTGATTCGACATTGGACGCAACGCGCGGCGGCAAAGAACCAATTGCCGGTACTGAAGCCGAAGAAATTTTCAAAGAGATGAAGCGTCGCGAATTCTGATATTGGAAAAATAATTACCGAAGGCGGCCGACGATGACGGTGACGTTGTCACTGCCACCTCGA